>JACDOC010000003.1 GCA_017656295.1 Bacillus sp. (in: firmicutes)
CCTCATTTGTTGAGCGTTCTAACGTTCCCTCAACAAATGAGGGGGTTAAATTTTGCCCACAATAATTTTACTCATACGACTGTTTAGAATGAAAGGAAAAAAAAGAGTTGCCACGAGACCGAGGCAACTCTTTTCAAACGCTCAAAGGGTATGTAATTACTTTACTGCTTCTTTAAGCGCTTTACCTGGTTTAAATGCAGGAACTTTGCTTGCTGCGATTTCGATTTCCTCACCAGTTTGAGGGTTACGTCCTTTACGAGCCGCACGTTCGCGAACCTCGAAGTTACCGAAACCGATTAATTGTACTTTATCTCCGTTTGCTAATGCGTTTTGAATTACTTCAAAAACAGCATCAACAGCTTTAGTTGCATCTTTTTTAGAAAGTTCAGCTGTTTCAGCAACAGCATTGATTAATTCTGTCTTATTCATGCCATTCACCTCCTCCCAAAGAAGTACGTTTGAATCATTATTATTATCAGTTGTAAACATTTCTATCAAAATATATACATAAATAAGTCAAGAAACCGCATGAAAACAGGATTTTTCAATCAATAGCGTTGATTCTGATAAAAGATTATCATAATCAAATCTGGTTAGCAAGAAGAATTCATGAAATAATGGCAATCTTTTCATCCACACAATCGATAAATGTAGCAAATTCATACTTAAGACCTATGAAAGGGACGATATGAATGAACAAATAAAAAGTGTCCCTGTTTGAGGAACACTTTGGCTTCATTATAAAATTATTGCAATTAATCCACCGGAGCCTTCATTGATAATCCGTTCTAATGTTTCTTTTAATTTATAACGAGCGTTCTCTGGCATAAGGGCTAATTTGGCTTGAATACCGTCACGAACGATGGAGCTTAAGCTTCGTCCGAAAATATCAGAATTCCAAATGGATAACGGATCATCTTCGAAGTCTTGCATTAAGTAACGAACCAATTCTTCACTTTGTTTTTCTGTTCCAATAATTGGAGCAAACTCCGATTCCACATCTACTTTAATCATATGAATCGATGGAGCAACTGCTTTTAAACGGACTCCAAAACGTGACCCTTGACGAATAATTTCTGGTTCTTCTAAACTCATATCTGCTAGTGTAGGGGCGGCAATTCCATACCCAGTTTGCTTCACCATTTTTAATGCATCTGCAATTTGATCATACTCAGCTTTCGCATGAGCAAAATCTTGCATAAGCTCAAGCAGATGGTCTTTTCCACGAATTTCGACCCCTACAATTTCTTTTAATACTTGGTCGTACAATTCATCAGGTGCGTATAAATCAATTTCGGCAATTCCTTGCCCCATATCGATTCCAGCTAACCCGGCACGCTCAATATAGTCATATTCCCCAAACAAATGAACAACTCGATCCACATCTCGTAATCTCTTAATATCTTTTACGGTTTCTTTGACCGCGTCTTGATAATTTTCACGAAGCCAATGATTTTCCTTTAACACCATCACCCAGCTCGGCAAATTGACATTCACTTCAAGTACCGGGAATTCATACAGTGCTTCTCGAAGAACATTTAACACATCTGCTTCACGCATGCTTTCAACAGACATTGCTAACACAGGAATATCGTATTTTTCGGTGAGTTGTGCTCGTAATTGCTCTGTTTCCGGATGGTAAGGACGTGCGGAATTTATGATGATGATAAACGGCTTTCCTACTTCTTTTAACTCTTCAACAACCCGCTCTTCTGCTTCAATGTAGTCATGTCGATGAATTTCCCCAATCGTACCATCTGTTGTAATAACAACACCAATCGTTGAATGTTCTTGAATCACTTTTCTTGTGCCGATTTCAGCAGCTTCATGAAATGGAATTGGTTCCTCATACCATGGCGTATGAATCATCCGCGGCCCATTTTCGTCTTCGTACCCCTTCGCTCCGGGAACGGTGTAACCGACACAATCTACTAACCGAATATTTACGTCTAATCCTTCACCAACATGTACCGAAACAGCTTGATTAGGAACAAATTTCGGCTCTGTTGTCATTATCGTTCGACCGGCTGCACTTTGGGGAAGTTCATCTTGCGCCCGCGCCCGATCAGCTTCGTTATTAATATTAGGAAGGACGACGAGCTCCATAAACTTTTTAATAAATGTCGATTTTCCTGTTCGAACTGCTCCAACGACTCCTAAATAGATGTCGCCTCCTGTACGTTCTGCAATATCTTTAAAAATATCTACTCTTTCCAAGAGATTCCCTCCCGTCGCTTAAGTTCCTCCATTTAGTGTTATATTCCTGGACAGTATTATGTGTATGACGTTGTCCTATTACGATATGACTAATGATGAAACATTTTTTCGTTTAAACAAAAAGCCCTTTCCTCTACAATATATTTTGTAGGGAAAGGGTTATGACTAATTTGTGAAAAAGACAGGCTCATTTTTCTCGTTAACGGTATATGGTAATGAATATGCGGGAACAAATGGGGAATTCTCCATCAGTATGTATCGAATATCTTCTCCTTGTTGAACCGATACTTCCATTTGCTGTAACGCTTGATATAAATCGATTCGATAATCGACGAAAATCTCAGCATTTCCGTTTATCACTAGCGGTAAATTGTTTTGTGTAAACGGACTAACAACAAACGGCTCTTCTTTGTAGCCTAACAATTCATAATTCAGTGTATACACATTATTAGCAATTTCTTCTTTAAATGGTGGGTATCCTTGAGATTGAATGCGAATCTTTATTTCGCGAATCGTTTCCGCTATTCGTAAATCAATTAATTTAACCGTCGGATCTTCTTCAACATTTACGAGGACGTATTGAAAGATCCCCCCACTTTCAAATGCGTTTCCTGGCGCTTCCGATAAGTATTGCGGTATCAATTTTTGAAAATCAATTAAATATTTTTGATATAAAGGTGTATCATTATTTTTCGTTTTAATTGGTAAAAGGCCACCTGTGTCTTCTTTATACTGATTAACAGCCGTTTGAACCATCTGTAATTGTTGTTCGTAAGGAATTTGATTTTTAGCTAGTCGTTCTTCTGGATACATACAAGCGGTTAAAATGATAGAAGCAAATAAAAGGATCGCTCCATGTAATAATTTTTTCACTTTGACGCCTCATCCTTTCATTAAACGAAACGGTCCCTATACCGTCGGTCCACTTAATACTACATATAGCATCATTAATCCACCTGATATCATAAATATATAAGCGAGTAAAGCTACAATCCATTTAAAAAATCCTTTTAATTTATAACGGCTCATATAGATGGCTAAGATCGATACAAACATCGCCCCCATCGCCGCAAATGAAATCCACATTTTCATCATTGCTGGAGACATGTGTACCCCTCCTTTAGTTTCGTCCTGTATTATATCATATCATTTCGATTAATAGAAAACATTGAAAAAAAGCTAAAGTAAAGATGGACTTTACTTTAGCATCTACAATAAATACCCACAACCTAGTTCAAAGCTTAGATTCAATCATCACCATTATATGTGAATGGAATCAATTCAGCATCCTCATTTGCCTAATAAAACTATTATTTCTCATCTTCTAATCGTTCATCAAGAATATTCACTAAATCTTCCATTTCATGTGTTTTCATCCGATTCATCAATGCATCTACCGCTTTTTTCGGATTTTCTCCTTTAAATAAAACCGCATATAGCGCTTCCGTTATAGGCATGGATACATTGTACTTTTTCGCTAATTGGTAAGCGGCTTTTGTCGTTCGAATCCCTTCAACGACCATTCCCATACTATTTAGAACTTCTTCTACTGTTTCCCCTTTGCCGAGCATATTTCCTGCTCGCCAGTTTCGAGAATGCACGCTCGTACACGTAACGATTAAATCGCCAATACCGGCAAGTCCAGCAAACGTAAGGGGATTTGCCCCCATTTTCGTTCCAAGGCGAGAAATTTCTGCAAGCCCTCGTGTCATCAATGCTGCTTTTGCATTATCACCATATCCTAAGCCATCGGTAATACCAGCAGCTAGAGCGATAATATTTTTTAAGGCTCCACCAATTTCAACTCCTACTATATCCGGATTCGTATATACACGAAAATTTTGGTTCATAAATAAATCTTGTACAAATTCCGCTGCTTTCATATTTTTCGAAGTGACTGTAACCGTTGTCGGATGACGTAAACTCACTTCTTCAGCATGCGATGGCCCTGATAATACCACGACGTCTTTTAACAAAGATGGTGGCATCTCCTCTTCAATCATTTCGGAAATTCGCATCAATGTATCAGGTTCAATTCCTTTACTTACATGAACGATCGTAACCGGGTGATTGAGACAAGAGGCCATTTTTCGAACAACTTCGCGAATCGCTTTTGTCGGTACGGCGACAATCACCGTTTCTAATCCTATTAAAGCCTCCAATAAAGACGTATATCCTTTAATCGAGGCCGGCAGTTTGATGTTCGGTAAATATTTTTCATTTGTGTGGTAATGATTAATTTCTTGAATTTGTGCTTCTTTATGTCCCCAAAGACGGACATCGTGGCCATTGTCCGCAAGTACTAGCGCCAGCGCCGTCCCCCAGCTACCTGCTCCAAGAACAGCTACCGATTGTTTATCCAATCCCATCACCTACTTCTCTACTCTATTTTCGTGCTCGTGCAATAATTTTGATTGGCGTTCCTTCAAATCCGAATGCATCACGAATACGGTTTTCTAAAAATCGTTCGTACGAGAAGTGAAGCAATTCTGGATCATTTACAAAAATGACAAATGTAGGTGGCTTCACAGCTACTTGTGTGGCATAGAAAATTTTCAACCGTCGTCCATTGTCAGTCGGTGTTGGATTCATAGCCACCGCATCCATGATGACGTCATTTAACACACTTGATTGGATGCGAAGAGCGTGATTTTCACTTGCCATATTAATCATTGGAAGAAGTGTGTGTAACCGTTTTTTCGTTTTGGCAGATAAAAAGACAATTGGAGCATAATCAAGGAATAAGAAGTGATCTCGAATTTTTTGTTCAAATTGACGCATCGTTTTTTCATCTTTTTCAATTGCATCCCACTTATTCACGACAATCACGATCGCTCGGCCCGCTTCGTGTGCATAGCCGGCAATCCGTTTGTCTTGCTCCCTGATTCCTTCTTCCGCGTTTAAAACGACTAAAACGACATCGGAACGTTCAATGGCGCGTAAAGCACGTAATACACTGTACTTTTCGGTACTTTCGTATATTTTTCCTTTTTTACGCATCCCTGCGGTATCGATAATAACGTATTTTTGACCATTATACGTATATGGTGTATCAACGGCATCACGCGTTGTACCAGCGATGTCACTTACAATGACACGCTCTTCTCCTAAAATAGCATTGACTAATGAAGATTTGCCTACATTCGGTCGTCCAATTAAACAAAACTTAATCACATCGTCTTCATATTCTTTCACGTCTTTTTTAGGAAAATGGCTTACTACAGCGTCTAACACATCCCCAAGTCCAATGCCATGGGAACCTGAGATTGGATACGGTTCACCGAAGCCTAGGGAATAAAAATCAAATATTTGTTCCCGCATTTCGGGGTTATCAATTTTATTAACAGCTAAAACAACAGGTTTATTGGATTTATACAATATTTTTGCAACTTCTTCATCTGCCGCGGTGATTCCTTCCCGACCGTTCGTTATAAACAAAATGACGTCTGCTTCATCAATAGCAATTTCCGCTTGCTGACGAATTTGCTCTAAAAATGGCTCGTCACCAATTTCAATTCCACCAGTATCGATAATATTAAATTCTGTATTCAGCCATTCAGCCGAACTGTAAATGCGGTCCCTCGTTACTCCTGGGACGTCTTCCACAATAGAAATACGTTCCCCAACAATACGGTTAAAAATCGTCGACTTCCCTACGTTTGGTCGACCCACGATTGCAACAACTGGTTTCGCCATGGATGTCACCCTTTCTTTCTGTTTGCTATTCTTTTCCTATAAACGTATTAAGCAAAAAAAAAGACCAAGATGGCCAGTTTACATGTTTGAGATGTTGTCTTCTTTCCATTTCTAATGATCCCTAGAATGCATGTCTTCCTAACTTCATAAGTTTATCAATATTTATAGAAACAAGCAATGCTATTTTAATGTCGGACAATGATATAGATTTCTTCCGTTAATTCATGCGCAATTCCATCCAAAATAGCTTCCAAATTTTTCGCCATCGTGTTCATTTCCTCTTTCGAATCACAATGAAAAACGGACAACCCCGATGGAACTTTTTTTGGATTAATAGTAATAGCTGCTAACACACATTTATCTAAATTCATTTTAATTTTCTTCCTTTCTTATTCGCTTTGGACTTCGTCGGCATTCGAATAGCATTTTCAAGGGTTGGAACTTGTCCGATGATCGCCAAAGCTTTTTCCACATCTTTTTCCTGTGGAAGGACAAAAACACCGACACGACCATCATCTAAATCTCGTTTCGCTAATGGGACTAGCGCTGGGGTGCCAGCATCACGATAGACTCCAAGAGCAGTTGAAATATCATGTAATATCGCCTGACGTTGTCCTAAATTGGCGATGGTCGATCGGGCATTAAAGTTTTTTGGTTTTAAAATAAAGCCCATTCCGTATTTTAAAATTTCTTCTTGTCGTTCTTTTAAACCAATATTCATGATATATATCGTATCAACATATAAACCGGCCCCTTCAAAATGCGGTTTTACATATTCGATTTCTACGATATCTTTTAACTTTCCACCAGACTTAAGTCGATTTGAAAGTAATAGGGCCAGGATACCGATTACAATCGCTGCATATACATTAATAACTAGATAGGCTAATGTCGTTAAAAATGAAGTAAATATAACTAAATAATTGCGACTTTCAAAGGCAATGGCGATTCCTTCAATGTACGTTGGTCCGCGGGGGACAAGTTCAAATTGGTCTAGCTCGGTGAGTGTATTTCGTTCCATATTTCGTACTTCTCGAAATTGTGAAGCAGCTAACGTAAGAAACGTAATGGCGGTAAATTCTTCTTCCATGATGGCTGGTACCGCTACCGTTCCTAATCCAGCGGCTATAAAACCAAGTGCGATATGAATAATTTTCCCATGTAAATACGTTGGATATTGACGATAATCCGTTTTTAGCATATAAATTCTGGCGGCCGTACCGATAATCACCCCAAATACAATCGGGTATACGTACTCGTTCATTATCCTTCTTTGCCCCTTTCTTTTCGTAACCAGGCTGTATCAATGATATATGACAAATTTTCTAACCCTTTCCAAACAAGATGAAGAAAAGAAAACATACAAATCATGTCCAATACATAATGGGTTCCAATTTGTGATGAAAATCCCCATTTGGCTAAAAGAAGCTGAAACATGACTTCTCCTTGCATCATCCCCAACAGCCCTGATAACATCCGACTTTTCGTACAATCGGAATAAACTATCATCGTAAGAGCAAATATAAATGCGGCAAGCATCCATTGTGGATGAAAAATCATCCATACTGGGTCTACTAATTGTAAAAACAAGTACCCGTTATAACTTAATGTGACGATAAGCGATGTAATCCAAAGATACATCCACTTTTCGTTAAACGTATTAGCAAGATAAACAAAACCCATTACATATAAAAAAATAAACGTTCCATTCAACGTGAATCCCAAAAAGGGTACATTAATCTCGGAGAAAACAATCGCTAGTAAAAAAAAGGCGCTTAAACGAAAGCGGTTTGGATCGTTTTTTCGAACTAAAAACGTAGTAATGATCCATCCCATCCAGAGAAACCAATAAAAAAAAGCCCCCTCCATCTTGACACCTCCTATTATCCCCATTATGGGTCATTGTTATGTGAACTAGTCATGAATAACAAAAAAAAATAAGTTTACATTACATAATGGAGGTGATAAGCTTGGGCAAAGATCGTCAAGAAAAAAAGCTAAGAGATTCGCGCCGAGTGGAATCGGATCGAGATCAAGCATTGCATTATCCTGGGGCAACAAAAGTGGAAAAAAGAGAGCAATAAATTTTATAGAAAACGTTCCTCAAACATAAGCAAACGAAAAAGGCTGACACCACATCGATGAAAAACGATGTAACATGTCAGCCTTGTCTTAATTATTTTTTTAACGAGCGCATGCTAAATCGCTCTGGATGCAGTCCTCTTAGTTCAAGCCATTCTCTCATTTTCCCTGTAATTAAAAGAGGTATATGACGTAAAGCGGATAGATGTGGCGCCCCTAATGCACACATGATAAACCGGATATCTTCATGTATATGCTGTATTTCTTCAATAACACCTTCTATCGAATGTTCTTGCAATTTTTTTAGTACAAAACCGGCTAGTCCGCAAAGGGAAGCCCCAAGGGAAATAGACTTTACGACGTCCAAGCTTGTTTGAATACCACCAGAGGCAATGATATCGAGATCTTTCGCACCCTCTTTTGTTTCGACAATGGAAGCAACAGTTGGAATCCCCCAATCATTAAAATAATTTAACATTCTTTTACGACGAGCATTTTCAATGGCGGCAAAATTTGTTCCTCCATATCCACCGACATCAATAGCCGCTACACCAATTTCCGTAAGTGTTTGTGCTGCTTCTCTACTCATACCAAAACCGGTTTCTTTCACGATAACGGGGACATCTACCTTTTCAATAATATTTTGAATTCGATCGACCATTCCCCGGAAGTCTTTATCTCCTTCCGGCATCGTTAATTCTTGAACGACGTTTAAATGAATTTGCAAAGCGTTTGCTTCAATCATTTCAACAGCCATCCGTGCTTGGTCAACACTAGCTTCAGAACCGAGGTTCGCAAAAATGATTCCTGTAGGGTTGACTTTCCGCACAATCTCATACGACGTTCGTTCCGTAGGGTCTTTAAGAGCGGACATTTGTGAACCGACTGCCATCGGAATGTTTGTTTCTCTAGCGGCAATGGCAAGTTGTTCATTGATTTGTTCCGTTTGTTTGCCACCACCACCCGTCATTGCATTGATAAAAATAGGCGAACTTATCGAAAGTTCGCCTATTTGTGTATGCAATTCGATTTGATCGATTGCACATTCGGGTAAGCTTTGATGAACAAATATCACGTCATCAAAACCGTTTTTTCTTGATTGACCGATTTCAAGAGCATACCGAATATGTTCTTGTTTACGCTGAGCTCTCGACACGTTGAATCCTCACCTATTCTATTTCAAGTCCTTCAACTTATCTCCAATCACTTCTCCAAGCTGAAAACCTTTAGATTCTTCTGGTAATTGGAAATCAATTTTTGACATTTCCTCTTTTTCTTCAAGTTCTTTCATGCTTAAGGAAAGGCGATGTTCTTCTTCGTTGACGTCTAATACTTTTACTTTTACTTCTTGACCTTCTTTAAGCACTTCATGTGGAGTACCAATATGTTTGTTTGAAATTTGGGAGATATGAACAAGACCTTCTACACCAGGGAATACTTCTACAAAAGCACCGTAAGATACTAAACGCTTTACGACACCTTCTAAAACAGAACCAACTGGTGCTTTTTCGGCAATATTAGTCCATGGACCAGGAAGAGTTTCTTTAACGGATAAAGAAATACGGCCATTATCCCGGTCAACGGAAAGGACTTTTACTTGTACCGTTTGGCCCTCAGATATAACATCTTCTGGCTTCTCTACATGTTCATGGGATAGTTGTGAAATATGCACAAGACCGTCTACCCCACCGATATCAACAAACGCACCGAAAGATGTAATTCGTTGGACCTTACCTTCTATCACTTGACCAGGTTCAATACGTTCAAGAAGTTGCTTTTTCTTTTCTTCTTTCTCTTCTTCAATAACGGCTCGATGTGATAAGATTAAGCGATTTTTTTCTTCATCTAATTCCACGATTTTAAATGACAGTGTTTTCCCTTTGTAATCGGAAAAGTCTTCGACATAATAATCTTCCACTAACGAAGCAGGAACAAATCCGCGAACACCAAGGTCCACCACTAAACCACCTTTGACAACATCCTTCACTTCTGCTTCAATCGTTTCGTTCGCTGCCATTCTTTCTCTTAATTCCACCCAAGCTTTTTCTGCATCTAACTTACGTTTCGACAGAACCAATAATTCATCTTCCACTTTAGTTACAACGAGACTTAACTCGTCTCCTACACTTACCACATCAGATGCTTTGTCAATATGCAAGCTAGATAACTCACTAATCGGGATAATCCCATCTACTTTACTCCCAGCAATATCTACAAACACTTGTTTTTCTTCAATTTTTGTAACGGTTCCTTGAACTTTATCACCTGTTTTAAATGATTGAACCTCTACTTGTTTCATTTCCTCTGTCATATGTACTCCTCCTTAATCCATGACTGCTTAAAGAATATCTCAAAGTGACTAAATCATCACTTGATTCCAATTACCAGATTAAGTTTCCTTTCTTATTAACTTCTAACAAATGTTCCCTTTTGTCAAGTGAGAAGCCTTATTTATTTTCATCTATTAGTTTTTTAATATGGGACATAATATATTCAGTCGCTTCTTCAGCCGAAGCTTTCCTTTCTTTTAATTCTCTCATACTTAATGGTTTACCGTAAACTACTTTTACTCGACGAAACGGCTTATAGGGACCAATAATGGCACAAGGGACAACATGAGCTTCTGTACGAAGAGCGAAAAATCCAGCTCCGGCTAATCCCTTACCTAATTCTCCTGTTTTACTTCTTGTCCCTTCCGGAAACAAACCGAGAACATTTCCTTCACGTAAAACAGCAAGCCCTTTCTTTAACGCTTCTCGATCACTCATTCCACGTTTAACTGGGAAGGCACCTAATTTGGTGATTATATAGTTTAACACGGGAACACGAAATAATTCTTCTTTTGCCATAAAATGAATCGGACGAGGAGAAGTGACACCTACCGTAGGAGGATCTAAGTTGTCAATATGGTTGGCACAAACAAGTACCCCACCGTCTTTTGGAAAGTGTTCTACTCCTTTTACTTCTATTCGATATAACGGCTTAAGGATGGATCCTGCGACAAATTTGGCAAACGAATAAAATGTCACGTTCATCGCGTCCTTTCCTCAATCACTCTCATGATACGATCAACCACTTGATTTATTGATAATGAGGTTGTATCGATTTCAATCGCATCTTTTGCTTTTTTTAATGGCGCAACTTCTCTTTCAGAATCTAATTGGTCGCGACGAGCAATCTCCTCTATTAAATTCTCTAACGAAGAAGGAAATCCTCTTTTTAAATTTTCTTCATGACGTCTTTTGGCACGTTCCTCGACGCTTGCTAACAGGAAAATTTTTACTTCTGCATTCGGTAACACATGCGTTCCGATATCGCGCCCATCCATGACGACTCCTCCTTGTTCAGCAAATTGTTGCTGTCGTTTGACCATTTCTTCCCGAACGAGACCGTGTTTGGCAACGATGGACACATGATTCGTAACTTCAGAAGTTCGAATATCAATCGTCACGTCTTCACCGTCAAGATACACTAATTGTCCTTCTTCCCCCTGTTTCAATTCAATCGTCGTTTCTTTTAATAATTCCAATAGCGCCTTTTCATCATTTACATCTACGTGATTCTTTAAGGCTTTATACGTTAAGGCACGATACATGGCGCCAGTATCAATATAAATAAAAGATAATTTTTCTGCGATGATTTTTGCTACTGTACTTTTTCCCGCAGCAGCAGGACCATCGATCGCAATTTGAATTGGTTTGTTCATTTTTTTCACCTGCTCTTTTAATCTCATTTGTCCGTCAGTTATTGTATCATAAAAGCATTGGCTGTTAAGTGCTTTCTTTAATTACAAAAAGGAAAATTTATCGCACTTCAAAAAAATGAGGCGCCTATACACGCCTCATTGTCGGTTCATTACCTCAATCATTTCGGTGAAACTTCTTTTATTCACACCTTCATACATCGTTAGTTTATTTAGTGGTGGGAATAACTCAAGATGATGAAACGCAATTTGGGAAACTATTAATAAAACGAAATGAAACACAACTAACTTTAATACAATTCGTTCCACTCGTTTCAAAACGCTCCACTCCTTTTTCGTTTGTCCTTAGTGTGAAGCGTTTGTTATATTTTTATACTATATAAGTCCTTTTTTCTTCAAATCGATTTGACGATCAAAACAAAAACGAATGATTTTTTGGCGGCTCGCCTCATCTAAATCTACAAACTGTAGTGAGGCAATTAGCATGTGATCTCTTTCAAATATTCTTATAATTTTACAATCTACTATTATGTATTCATATTGGTTAACCGCCATAGGAAGGACAAGCCAACATTTTCCAATAAGACCTTTTTTTAATGTAGACTTTTCTTTGGGTAAGATGACCGCTAACCCTCCGGCGCTAATGTCTTCTGTAATTGTTACAAACGTTTCATCTTCAAAGGTGAGAGAAATATCAATGGCGGTTTGAATACGGACGTATTGTCTTCGTTGTATTTTTTTTAACGAAACGTCCCCTGGATAATGAAGAGCCACCATCGGGACCGTTCCTTTTTTTCGACCGATAACCTCGGTTTGAAATTCGAAAACTTGTTGATATTTATCAACAAAACTTACTTTTAACCGGGTCTTGTTTAATAAAAAGACCGTCTTATCAGTTTCCATGTTCACAGGATAATCGATGTAAAGGTGAGAACCGTTTATGTCAATGACTTTTGTACGATATTTTTCACGTATTTCCTTATCAAGTGGTTCAAGTGTTAATGTCATACCAATGCTCAACATGTACGTTCACTTCCTGTTTTATAGTCCCCATAAATTTCCTATGTTCAATTTTACTGGAAGATTGATTAAAAGAAAAGCTACTATTTCTGATAAAAAAGTTAGAGACTATCTCTTTCTGAATGAAACGAAACAAAAAAAACACTCCTACAAGAGGAGCGTTTAAATGGACTCATAAATCGGTTCGGCTTGTGGTAACCTTTCTACTTTTTCTTCCATCCCAGTTTCTGCATTGATAAAAATTCGATACGTATCCTCTCCAAGAACTCCTAAAAATTCATGGCATAGAACTTCTTCCGCTAAATCGTTCGTTATCACGGCTAAATGGTGTTCCATCACCTTCACATTAGGATTGATTTCTTTACGTGCTTCTTCCATTGTTATTTGCGGTTTCGGAAGCTTTCGTTCCGTATTACTTTTTAAATAATCTTCCGCCATAAATCCAATCATTTGCCCATTATCAAGCGCTATTTTCACCTTGATTGACTGAGGATATATTCGAACTCCATCTTGGTTCGTTACATACGTAAAGACACCAATATGATCATATTGCGTACTTTCGAACAGTTCTAACTGTTTGTATCCATGGGCTTTTAAAAACTTTTCCGCTTTCATTGAAGCTTCATTTAAGCTAATTTTTTGCTCTTTCACATCCCGATACACGATAAACCAAATCGGATAGCCACCTTTTTTGGTAATATCGAGATTGGCTTGCATCCCATTTCGATCCTCTAATGCGACAGAATAAAACCCAAAGTCCGACCCTTTACCGTTCTCACTAACCTTGACTTCCTTGTCCCCTTTCAGACCTGAATAATCTTTAGCAATTTTGATAGCCTCTTTCTTTGAAATATCCGGTCCTTTTAAATTTTTGAAATTTTCATCTTTTTCTTTCATGCTAACAAACGTGGTTCCACCTACATTCGTTTCACCGTAACCATCAACGGTTTTTTCTACTGTTTTAAAGCCGTCTATTATCGTGTTATCTGTATTTTCTTTTCCGCTCGCTAACGCAAGCTCAACGTCCATCCACCGTAAATTATTTTTTAAAACTAAATATTGTACTTGTCTTAACTCCTTTTGAATATCAGCGCATTGTTTATAAAGTTGCTTTAATGTTTCATATTCTTTTTCGGTTAATGGCTCTTTGTCAAGATCACGGACAGCTGTACGAAAGCTAAAATCCCCAATTTTCGACAAAAACTCTTCCGTTTTATTAAACGGTAACAAAGAAAGGGGAAGTTGCCCTACATCAGTATGGGCTTCAGAAGTAATTCGCCACACATCAACTAATCCAGGGGAAAGTGACTTTCGAGAGTTCATCGCTAACGTTGTACCAATTTTGTCATGCAACAAGTCAATTTGATACGTTAAATCGTGAAACGCCCGTTGATAATTGTTTTCGGCATGAATTAAGATGGCATTTTTCTCTCGGTGCTCTTGGTATCCCCAATAGGATGTCCCAATCACCGCTAGTGATAAAACGGTAATAACCAAAATACGTAACATCATCCACCCTCCTTACTTACAGAAAATATGTTTCCCAATTTGTTTAATTTGTGGTCTTGACCAAATCCAACTGTTAGTAGCTGTCGCTGGATTAAAATAATACAGCGCATTTCCTGTTGGATCCCATCCGTTTATTGCATCTATTACGGCTTTCTTTGCTGTTTCATCTGGTTCTAGCCAAATTTGACCATCGGCAACAGCCGTAAATGCACCTGGCTCAAAAATGACTCCCGACACAGTATTCGGAAACGAAGGACTTTCTATCCGATTTAAAATGACCGCAGCGACCGCAACTTGACCTTCATATGGCTCTCCACGAGCTTCTCCATAAACAGCGTTAGCCATTAATTGAATGTCGTTTTGCGAAAAGCCATTCGGTGTGTTAACAGCAGTAGCTCTCGTTTCTGGTGATGTATACTGCCTCGTTGCCCTTTTCTTCACTTGCTTGTCTAATGCGACTCCACCATAATGAGTAAATTCGTTTCCTTTGCGGATTTGTTCTTTTACAAACGATTCATGATACTTTGATACTCTGATTAGTTTATCTTTTGTATCTTGCCCTACTAGTCCATCTACAGGCAACCCGAAATCGTATTGAAAGTTTCTTACCGCCCAATACGTTCCCCAGCCGAAGACACCGTCAATTTTCCCGTTATAATAGCCGATATACTGCAAACGGGCTTGTAGTTCAATCACATCGTCTCCAACCGCTCCTTTTTGAATCACTTGATTCGTAAATGCATGCGTAGGGGATGGTGTGGCTTGAACGGAAAGCCATAAACAACTAATGGTGACGATAACCACCAATTTGTACAATGTCCGTTTCTTCATCTTACCTTTCCCTCCAAAAGTAGTAGCATTATACTTATATTTTGTTATCGAGCAATTTTTATACAATCGTCTCAAAATCTCTAATAAAAAACCCTTCTCTTCAAAATCGAAGAGAAGGGTCGTTTGTTTGTTCCAAATAATGCTTAGCAGATAAATGATGGGCTAGTTTTGCTTTCCTCAATCCGAGCCACCATAAAAATAACATAAAAGGAACGATATAAAAAAGCCACTTCGTTTGAGTTAATAATATTAAATCATAGAAACTATGAAGAATAAACGGAATAACAATCGATAATAACAGCCACCATGCCTTTCGTCCATTAGAAAATTTCCCTTTTCCTAAATAATACCCCATAATGATTCCAAACATCGCATGACTCGATACTGGCAATAATGCTCTCCCAAACGCGAACTCAATTCCATTTGCTAGCAAAAATAAAATGTTTTCCGCAGTGGCAAACCCTAACGACACACTAATGCCGTACACGATTCCATCATAAGGTTCTGTGAAATCAACATGCTGATAAATAGCAAAATATAACATAAACCATTTCATAAATTCTTCTAATAGCCCTGCAAAGACGATAGCTTTCATCCAAACGTACGGGATGGCCTGTTCAGCTTCAAACACGTATTGAACGAACATAATCGGAAATACTAAAACCGCGCCATATAAAAACGCTTTAATTACCGTGCTGATTGGTTCCATTTCAAATTCATCTTTTAAATAAAAATAGCTTAATAAAGCTAAACCAGGAGCAATACCAGCGGAAATGAGGACCAGCATGAAATGACCTCTTTTCTTTCTGTTTTCTTAATCGTATCATGGAAATCAATCGATGAAAATAGACAATCAGTTTGGCCAATGAATGGAAATAGATGTTAGAGGGATTCGACTATTAAACCTCTCCCACCTACACTTCGTTTAGTGGAGGGAGACTTCTCGGTGAACATGTTAAATATAAATATTATTTCTTTTGGGTGGAACGATTTCTATGGTAGAAGAAACGGAAAATGGAATTAAAAGCCGAGAGATGAAAACCCGTTGTAAGCGAACAGTTTATACCTTTAAAGATTTTTATAACGAAAAAATCGGCCTCATGGACCGATTTTTTCTTTAAATCTTGTTATACTTGAGGAACTCCTTTTGTGGAAGTTGTAATCCACTCGTATTGGCGGAGTTTTATTTCAAACAATGTTAGCGGATCACGGAATTTTTGCGGATTCGATCTCATTTTCTCCAGCTCTTTTTCTTTATCATTAATTTCTTTTTTTGTTTCTTCTACAGTATAATTCAATACAGTAAATGGGTTTCGGAAGAAGATCGAAATATCTCGTTCCAGTGATTTCTCAAACAATTCGAATGGCAGCAGCAACTTGTTCATGATTGATTCGGTAACGTCTAAATAATCCTGATTTTCAACAAACTGCTTGTATTTGTTATATAACATCGCATTGTTTTGCTGAAAGGTTCCAAACAGCCTGCCGGCACTTTTCAATAAAATTTGATACGGTGTGCGGCGGAGAACAATATTTATCTTATCAATTTGCACACTGCTTGTCATCCGGTCTGCATCCCGGCGCCAGTCATCAAGCACTTCAAAGTCGCAATTTAGCTTAAGCCGTTCTTCTCCATACAACGCATTAAACCCATCACTTATTTCATCAAGGAAAGATTGACAGTGTTTAAGTTCATCATTTGCCGTTAAAATCCATTCCTGAAGCGAACGATAAAGCTCAGGTAAAACCTTATCATTGACATAAGCATGTACTCGCCTGTTCATCTCATCATTTAGTTCAAGGTGAATTTTACGGAAATCACTGTCTTCTTGAATTATATCAGAACAGCCTTGTAAAATTTTCGGAATATTTTCGGATAGATCCGATCTGATTTCTTCCAAGACTTTATGGAACGTTTTTGTAATCACTAGGGCTTTTTCATCTTTCAAATCAGTTAATTGATTGATTGTACCACTTAGCTTTGTGGCCATTTCTTCATTCCATTTAATCAAATCAACTAGGGTGTTTTCCATTTTAACCCGTTTATCTAATAAATGCCTAATTAATTTACGAATAAAAATTAATATTTTTTCAATTCGATCGTCTTCAGCAATTGGTTTGTTTAATTTTTTCAAGAACGCTGCTAGATCATTTTGTTGTTTTCTGCTTCTTACATGTGACGAATAGGCAAACACCTGAGCCTCCGGAAAATATGCGCGAACTCTCGCTCGAGTGTCTTCAACAATACTTGCAGCTTCCTGTTCATTATAAATTTCATCGATTTTATTGAGCAGAAAATGAATTGGAAGATTAGGCGCACATTCCCGAATCTGCATGAGGATCTCTTGTTCTTTTTCGGTAAATGGATCGTTCGCATCTAGGACAAATAATAAACTATCGGCAAAATGCAGATATTTCAACGTACCTTCCATACGATTACGGTCACTAATTCCCGGCGTATCAATAAGAACTAGCCCGTTTTCCTGCAAAATTGGCGATGGAAATGAGAACTCAATAATCGTATTCACAAAAGCCTTATTCAGTCGTCTATCTACTGCCTCCTGGAATTCGTGGAAACTTGAAAAGGTCGATATTTCTTCATCGGATATTTTTCTAATATCCGTCTCATCATCCCCCTTAAATACAATAACTGAAGATGTCGGAGCAGTTAGGATATTTTCTCCAAGGACCGAATTGATAAAGGTAGACTTTCCATTTCCGGAAGTTCCAGCTACTAATAAATGATGTGCTTGAAAATCTACCAGTTCTCGGATGATCCATCTAAAGCGGTAACCTGGATCAACATGCTGCGCTTCCGCCCATTTTACGATGGAATCGAATAATGTTAGGCTACATTCCAAACCGTCTGTCTCATTAAGGGAATTGAAAATAAGATTTTCAGCATCATTGACAACCTCTGGACTAATACTTGATGGAAATCTCTCGCTCCATGCCAATACCGCTGCAGAAGCAAATAAAGCATGAGAATGATCGATTATTTTGATCCAGTTCGTTAAGATATTCGGAATAATCTCTGCGAGTTCTTTCAATAAATACTTTCCATCGATCAATTCGAAATAAGTTTCCTGATAAAGTTTTGGAAGGTATTCCCAATGGCGTTGCCTGTTTACATCGATATTTAAGAAAATATGGTTAAATTCCCTCAGCCATGAAAAATATGAACGCTCGTTTTTGTAACTATTCCATAATGCCTGTACTAACTGTTCAAATCTTGTCTGATCCACTTCGTATAACACGACTAAGCATTTTGAATAATAATGCGGTTCAAAGGTTGTTGTTAATCCTTGTTCTGCATATGTTTTTAAAATATCAAACCAGTGATGAGACTCTGTTCGGATCGCTTCATTTACTGCCAATTCAATTGCGCTCTTCCAATCCTTGTGTTTTTCGAAAAAGGCACGAGCAATGTCAGTAACATTCGGATAGTCCGGATTAAAGGATAGCGCTTTTTTAATCACTTGGTCAGCTTTTTCCAGCCTGCCTTGATCTATGTAAATCGAAAATAACTGCAGTGCAACTTCTGATTGTAAGACACTGCTTTCTGTATCAATGGATTTATAAATCTCTTCAGCTGTTGATAATTGGCCAAGTTCATAATAACAATCCGCTATATTTTTCTTTGCCCACGGTTCTAAATCATTATGAGTGTTTTCCCATTTGAAAATAGCAGCTTCATAATCTTTGTTATGAAAATATACTTCTCCTTGGGCAAAACGGATGGTGGAAATGTCAGCTGTCTCATCTTTATACCCGGCAAGAAAAGCTTCTCCAAGCACACGGACAGGATTTTTTTCATCTGCTTTTAAAAATGTTTCATAAAATGTTTTTTTGATCAGTTGATTCTCTAACGTCATGTTTATCCCCCAACCTATATTTAAAAAGTATATTTTTATACCGTATTAAATACTTGTTTCTATCCTTTGTATTCTAACAGACTTATTTTTGCATAAAGTTTCAATTTGTTTTCATTTATAATACAGATTTTTAACACAGCGGAAAATTCTAACCAACTTATGTTATTATTTGAAATTAATTGTAAACAAGTTGCTTAGTCCTCCTGAATAGTGCAGCTTCAATTTGTGCTGGAGGGTTTACAAAAAATATTCTTACGATTTACCTTATTTGGTTTCTGATTAATGTTATTTTTTGGTTTTATCATCCGTTTTTTCAACTTACCGTGACTCTTCATATACTTCATTTTTCCTAATTACTCTGCTGCCAACCTTCTTTCAAGACGCTTGAACAAGAAGCTTAAACATAATGGGTAATCTGTTATATTTATTTTGAGTAGGGACGTTTTTCAACTACAGAAGCAGATAGTTGAAGAACAAACAAAAAAAACGCTTGGTTTTTTAAAAATTACCCAAGCGTCTTTGTTTCAACTATTTGTATATTCAATATTATATTAAAATTATTAGGTCTACTTTAATATTAAAAGCTTTAATATTTGAAATGTTCCTGAGTCACTTTTTGATTTGCTGCTAATATAACTGCTAATTTAATTCTCGCCTTCTTGCTGTCATAATCATTCCCCAAAATAACTCCTCTACTCATCAAATCATAAGCACTACCTTTATATTCATAAGCAGGATAAACCTTACCTTCTTCAGAGCTGGTTGTCACAACAATTGAAATTCCTTTATCTAATGCTTTTTGAATCGAATCTAACATTAATGGCGATACTTGTCCTCTGCCAACTCCCTCAAGAATGATTCCTTTAGCATTTGCATTGACAGAAGCATCAACAAAAATTCCATCTGATTCAGTATAGCATTTAACAATATCAACTCTAGGTATTTCTGATACAATTACATAATTATCTCTCTTTAAAGGTTTTTGGTAAATGCTCACAACATTATTATCAATAATTCCTAAATAACCGTATCCAAATGATTCAAAGCCTTGTAAGTTAGAGGCATGAACTTTTTTAACGTATTTAGCCGAGTAAATTCTCTCGTTAAAGACAACTACTGTACCAGCATTTCTCATTTGTTCAGATATGGCAACATAAATCGAATTTTTTAAATTAGAATAAACATCCGTCCCTACATCAAATGGTGAACGTTGAGAACCTGTTACAACTACTGGTCTTTCGTCTTGTATAGTCAAATCAAGAAAATATGCTGTTTCTTCTAATGTATCTGTACCATGAGTAACAATTACTCCTGATATAGTTGGATCTTCTAACTCTCTTTCGATTGCTTGTTTAATTTTTAACATAGCCTTAAAATTAATATGCATACTTGGCAATTGGAGCAAATCAACAATCTTTATGTCTATCCCTTTAGGGAGTTGGCATAGTTCAGCTAATTCATTACCTGTTAATTTTCCTGCAACCAAAGTTCCTTTTTCTGTTGGTTTACTAGCAATAGTTCCACCTGTTGTAATTAAGACCACTTTTTTCATATAATCCACCTCAAGAATATAATAACACATGTATTTCGTTCTCAAAAATTGTATTTGTGGATAACTTTTAAGAACAATTTATACTAATAATATGTTGTATTTTTTCAAAAGGATTAAACGGACAAAAAGCATGACTCAAACTTATTGTTTGCATAATCACAAATGAACGATTTAACAACAATTGAATAATTGTTTTAGTCTGAACAAAAACAAGCGGATTCTTTTGTTTCCGATAGAATCCGCTCATTTTTCATTTATTGTTCTCGTTCATGTATAGCTTTTGCAATTAAATCACCGTGGAAACGACCATTTTCAATAAAAATTTCATTCGCGTTGTTCCCCGCAGCAATGACCCCAGCAATAAAAATGCCTGGAATATTCGTTTCCATTGTTTCAGGGTCGTAATAAGGTCTTCCTGTCGCTTGATCAATGGTAACTCCCATTTTCGTTAAGAAAGAGTGATCGGGGTGGTATCCAGTCATGGCAAAAACAAAATCATTTTTTATTTCATGTATCTTCCCGTCTTTTTCGTAATAAACTTTATCTTCCGTAATCTCTCTCACATGTGCATTGAATTCCATCTCAATATGACCGTTACGAATGAGGGAATCAAACTCTGGTAAAATCCACGGCTTAATACTAGAAGAATACTCCGTTCCTCGATACAATACCGTGACCCGGGCACCAGCTTTATGCAATTCTAATGCGGCATCAACAGCGGAGTTTTTCCCACCGATCACTACCACATCTGTATCAAAATATGGGTGTGCCTCTTTAAAATAATGAGACACTTTTGGTAAATCTTCGCCAGGTACGTTCATGTAGTTCGGATTGTCGTAATATCCGGTTGCGATGATTACATACGTACTCGTATAAGTCCCTTTCGTTGTTTGAACAACAAATGAACGGTCTTCTTGTTTCTCAACGGACAACACTTTTTCAAAGCGGTGAATGCGGAGCGCTTCACGTTTGGCCACTTCTCGGTAATAGGTTAATGCTTGGTTCCGCTTCGGTTTCCGATTTTCCGTTACGAAAGGAATTCCACCAATTTCTAACCGTTCGCTCGTACTGAAGAACGTTTGGTGTGTTGGATAATGATAAATGGCATTCACGATATTTCCTTTTTCAATAATAAGAGCGTTTTTGCCGATTTTCTTTAATGCAATCGCCGCGGCTAATCCACATGGACCGCCACCAACGATAATGACTTCTTCTTTCTGCATGGTGTTTCACTCCTTATAGACGTTCACATAGAAAAAATCTCCCATCATTTTATGATAGGAGATTTTAAATATAGATGCAATCGATGTGTCTTGCTTAAATCCAACCTCGGAAGCGACATGCTTCAGCCATTTTACGAACACCAACCATATAAGCAGCTAGACGCATATCAACGCGACGGGATTGTGCCGTTTCATATACATTGTTAAATGCTTTCACCATTACTTTCTCTAATTTTTCCTCTACTTCTTCTTCTGTCCAATAGTAGCCTTGGTTGTTTTGTACCCATTCAAAGTAGCTAACCGTTACCCCACCAGCAGAAGCAAGAACATCAGGTACTAGTAAGATTCCTCTCTCAGTTAAAATTTTTGTAGCTTCTAACGTTGTTGGACCATTGGCTGCTTCAACCACAATTTTTGCACGAATATTATGTGCGTTTTCTTCCGTAATTTGGTTTTCAATCGCAGCAGGTACTAAAATATCACACTCTAGTTCTAACATTTCCTTATTGGAAATGGTATTTTTAAACAATTTCGTAACGGTACCAAAACTGTCGCGACGATCTAATAAATAATCGATATCTAACCCCTTTGGATCATATAATGCACCATAAGCGTCAGAAATTGCTACAACTTTCGCACCAGCATCATGCATGAATTTCGCTAAGTAACTTCCAGCATTTCCGAATCCTTGGACGATGACGCGTGCACCTTTTATATCAATGCCTCGTTTTTTTGCCGCTTCACGAATACAAATCGTTACCCCTTTTGCCGTTGCTGTTTCCCGACCATGGGATCCACCTAATACAAGTGGCTTACCTGTAATAAATCCAGGGGAGTTGAATTCGTCAATTCGGCTATACTCGTCCATCATCCAAGCCATAATTTGGGAGTTCGTAAATACGTCAGGAGCTGGAATATCTTTTGTAGGTCCGACAATTTGACTAATTGCTCGAACGTATCCACGACTTAGACGTTCAAGTTCACTAAAGGACATTTCACGTGGATCACAAACGATTCCACCTTTACCTCCACCGTAAGGCAAGTCAACAATACCACATTTTAAACTCATCCAAATGGAAAGCGCTTTAACTTCTTTTTCTGTTACATTTGGATGAAAACGAATTCCTCCTTTTGTTGGACCAACCGCATCATTGTGTTGAGCCCGGTAGCCAGTGAAAATTTTTACAGATCCATCATCCATTCGGACTGGAATTTTAACTGTCAACATACGAATCGGCTCTTTTAACAACTCATAAACTTCTTCAGGATACCCAAGCTTTTCAAGAGCGTTATGTATGACAGTTTGTGTTGCTTTTAATACGTCATGTTTGTCTTCGTTATTAGTGTTTTTTTCGGCTACCATCTTGTGAACCTCCTAATAAAAATCACTTTTGCGAATTTTGTCTCGCCTTTCATGACATAGTATACACCTTTCCCACATTTATGCAAGAAGAAAAATTATTTTTTGAATATTTTTTGCAAACGCTACCATTCCGTCTTGACATTACATCTTTGATTATGGAAAGCACTTGACTCTTATCCAAAAAAATGCAAAACAAGCTGTTGGAAACATTGTTTTGGAAGAACAAGTGTACCATACTCTTCAATGATAGCTGAGGCTAGAGACGATTGATCACCATACTCTTCAAACAAACTTTTGGCTGCCTGGGGTACATGCTTTGAAATCATAATATAATACTGTTTTTCATAATAATATAATGAACCATCCACCATTACTTTTGATTGGTTGATGCGTTGGGCTAATGATAGCACGTCTTCCAACGTACGAAATTGATAACATGCTTTTTGAAATGGATTAATTAAATCATTGTCTTGATGAAAGGAAGTCCATTCATCTAAAAAGGAATCGAGATCTTCAATCGTTAAAATAAGGACAACTTCTTTCTGTGTGAAAGATGCTAATTCAATGGACACCGTCCCCATTGAAGGAACGTCCAGCATTTGATACGCTTTTTCCATCATATCATCAAACACATCTTGCCATAAGGTGACATCATCCCAAAAATTTCCATCAGAAATTCCTACATGTTCAAGTTCATCAAAGGAAAAAGAAAACTTAAGTTGATTAGGTGATAATCGCTCCAACTTCATCATGTATGCCTCCCACACATCTTGCTTTACCATCATAGTATGTGTAGAAGGTACAAATGGTTCGCTGCATTCATGGTACAATCACCATCTCTACCTTTCACTTTCGGCAACGTGACATTCCGTTATATTTATGAAACTTCCGTCTTTGTTTCGTACGCTTACAGCAGGTCCTTTTTTAAGAATGTCTCTTTCGAGTCCCTAAAATCATCTATAATGGCTTTAATGTTATCATTCCCAAATTATGATTGGTCATGTGTAAAGGAAGGAAAGGTCCGATAAGTATCACGCATTATTCTCAATTCCCGAGGCGAATGAGATGGGCTTCAGCGGGTGCCCCTAGCCGAAGAGGAACACCGGTTGTTCCGTACCCATTGCTTGTGAGTATGGTGGTTATTGGTCCAGTTTGAACGCCCCCTTTTTCGAAATAACCAAGACCGAAAACACGAATTTGTCCCCCATGTGTATGACCACTTAACACTAAATCGATATGATCGGCCTTCTTTAATTGCCGAATCACACGTGGATGATGAGAAATCAAAATGTTAACATCTTGTGGATTTAATTGTTGAAATAATGGCTCTAACTGATTTCGGCTCGTTCGAAAATAATTCACGCCTATCAAACGAATGTTTGTAGACGTAAATGATTGATATGTATAGATATCTTGATCTAAAATCATCACACCTTCTTCTTCCAACAATTGTTTTAAATGTTGCTCCCCCACTTCATAATCGTTGTTTCCCCAAACAAAAAAGACGGGTCCGATTTTTTTCAACAGACGAAGATTGTGTCTCGTTCGAGTAAGGGGAACTCCTCTTTCCGTTAAGTCACCACCAATGATAACTACTTCGGCTTCTTTTGCCTGTTTAATCATTGAAGAATGAATAACTCGCCGATGGATGTCACTAATAAAAAAAATAGATAAACTTTCACGTTCCTTTGGGAAATGCGACAAACCAAACGTATGTTTGTTCACGTGATTGCGAAAGGCGTTTTTCCACATAATCATGAGAAGACATCCACCGCCTATGCTTAAAAACATAAACCAATGAATTGCAGACATCATTTCCTCCTATATCTTCTATCTAACTGAAACAAAACCATAGATCAAAGAAAATAAGTAAATAGCCATTGTTTGAATGACCCCAAGTTGTATATGCACAAATAAGGAGATTAAAAAAATCAAACATGCAACAATATCCCATCCATTAAAAGGTAGACGTTTCGTTACGAGATGAATGAGAATATGGACTATTTTGGCTTGCATTAAAAAGCCGATAAAGAACACCGTCGCTGCTGCTAAAAATAAAAGCGGATCAAGAATAAATTCTAACAGCCATTCTTCAAAATAAAAAGGTGTGTTAATAGGGACCCACTGGGTAAACAAATACGTACAAAAACTTCCAATGAAGGCATATAACACGTGTAAAAACAAAAAAAATCCCTCCCATATCATACTATGAGAGAGGGCTTTTTGACATGTTATTCATCTTCATGAATATATAATACAGAAATGACTTTATGTTTAGAGACGAACACAAGGTTCGTGACATACAATATCCTTTACATTTTTTATTCATTTTTTCTCTTCATGATTGAAGCACTCTTCCCATATATATGTGATGATAAACCTTTTGAAGGGAGTTTGATGCATGCCAACTTTGTATAAAACTTATCATCCATTTGTCAGTCCATATGACCCGTGTCCATCGTTAGGTCCAAGAACGTATTCGACACCACCTAATTTATATATAGGATTTCAACCTCCTAATTTGCCGCAATACAGTCCGAGAGAAGCATTAAGAAAAGGAACGCTTTGGAAAGTGTTTTACGATCCATATTATAGTCCTTATGAAAAATGGAAAGGGTGAGTTCAATGAAGCAACTGCCAGCAAGCTACTATGAAATGCTGGAAGAAATGCAAGCCATTGATTTTGTAATTACAGATTTAACGCTTTATTTAGACACTCATCCAAATGATCTTCAAGCGATCCAGCAATACAATTATTACATCCAGATGCGAAAAAAAGTAAAAAAAGCTTTTGAACAACAATTTGGTCCGTTAACCAATTTTGGATACAGTTATTCCGGTTCTCCTTGGAATTGGAAAGATGCACCATGGCCATGGCAAGTATAAAGTGCCCTACCTATCTTCTTTGTTTCATTCGCCCATCTTGAAGGCTAACTGCCCGTTAAGATGGAAACATGGTACAAGAAAGGAAGTGTCAATCATGTGGGTTTATGAGAAGAAGTTGCAATATCCTGTTCGGGTCAGTACATGTAATCCACGTTTAGCAAAATATCTCATTGAACAATACGGAGGTGCCGATGGGGAACTTGCTGCCGCCCTTCGCTACTTAAACCAACGTTATTCGATACCTGATAAAGTTGTTGGTCTGTTAACGGATATCGGAACTGAAGAATTTGCTCATTTAGAAATGATTGCAACGATGGTGTATAAACTAACAAAAGATGCAACACCTGAGCAACTAAAAGAAGCAGGACTTGGTGCCCATTATGCCAATCACGATAAGGCGTTATTTTACGAAAACGCAGCCGGAGTCCCGTGGACTGCTTCTTACATCGCAGCCAAAGGGGACCCTATTGCTGATTTATATGAAGATATTGCTGCTGAAGAAAAAGCCCGTGCCACTTACCAATGGATTATTAACTTAAGTGATGACCCTGATTTAAACGATGGATTACGTTTTTTAAGGGAACGGGAAATTATTCATTCTCAACGCTTTCGTGAAGCGGTAGAAATTTTAAAAGAAGAACGAGATCGTAAGAAATTCTTCTAATGGATCTAATTACTTACTCTCATGATATAAATTAATATCATATTTATCTTTCATCATTTGAAAAACTTTATGGCGATTCATCCATCCTTCATTTCTCCATAGGTCTTTGCTACGATCAATAATTTCACAACGTAAGGCATGAAACTCCGTTTCAGCCTTTTCTTTTTTGTCGTGATAAATTTTCACACCACCAAACAACCCTACCGCTATTAAGAAGGTGTAAAGCTGATACGAATGTTGGAAAAATTTACTCAACATGATCCATAATGAATAAGAATAAGGTTCAATGATTGTATGATACAATACATAAAGGTAACCGAACGAATAAAAAACAGCGAACCATAAAAACAACAAATGCATCTTTTTCATCTTTTCGTATTTTTTTTTGCGTTCGACCACATTTTGCAATAGCTGCTTCGTCGCTTGGTCAGTCCAATCATCGAGCATGATAATTGAAGATTCCACCGTCTCTTCCCTCCTGTAACCGATTGGCTAATATTATGTATATGAGCTCGTCCATCAAATCATGAAAAAAAGTGGTCTTCTAATCGACCACTTCCTATTCACGAGGTAATGGAATTTGTAACACTTGTCCTACTTTAATTTCGTTATCATTTAATCCATTCCAACTTTTAATAATGTCGATTCCCTCTTTGGAATGAAAGTAATTCATGGAAATACGGTATAATGTCTCTTCAGGCTGAACCGTATGATAAACGATATGATATTTTGGTTCGGCATGTTCTTTTTCACTTTCTTTTGGACTACTAATTGATAATGTTGACTGTTCTTCTGCTGATCTCAACTCCATTTTTTCCGAAAGTTCTTCTAAAGATACGGACGGAAAGGCAGGTTCTTCCTCCAAGTTCATCTCCTTGTCCGTCTCAATCGGTAGAGCATCAACAATTACTTTTTTCCCACCTTTTTCAATAGAAGCTGGAATTGTTTCTTCATCGTGTTGCCAGTATGTATAGATAGAAAAGATTGTAATTGGTAACAAAATAAAAAAGAATAACAAAAAGCGCAAAAGCGGATATTGGACTTTCCATTTCGTTTTTGTCTTTTTTTTCGAATGAACGGTACTGCGTGGGGGCAAAGAAGAAATCGACTCCTCCGTCTTCCATCCGTTTTGCTCTTCAAAAGGGTGATGGTTCAATGCGTTTCCTCCTTCCCACTTTGCATTCGAATATATAGACCAAGAAAAAAGTTAATCGTAAAATGTAAAGCGATCATCATTGGTAAGCTTGTGTACGTTTCATACATCCACCCGAAAAAGAAACTTAGCAGCACAATATTAAAGATTAAAAACCAATGACTAAAGTAACGAAAGTGAACAAGGGCAAAGACAGAACTGGCGAGAAACCAGCCAAATGTCGTTTGGAGTACGCCTCTAAAAAACAGTTCTTCACAAAAGGCAACGACAGCTGCAATGAAAAAGATATGTAACACGGACCGATGCTGGAACAGACGAACATTGATCCCACCATCATCATAATAAGAGGGAGGTAACACTTTCATCCCGATGATATCGATAAGTACGATGATTAGCCCAACCATAACACCTACTAGTATGTCGATTCCCTCGCCTTGAAATAGGAAAAGCCATTGCTGGGTATCTTCATATTCAACTATACCGAAAATTACAGATAAGACAAATAGGGTTAGTTGCGTAAAATAAAGGCTAAAGAGGAGTTCTTTATCGCTTATGTTTTTTAATATATCCATCTGCCGTTTTCCCATCTACTGTACCCCTTATCTATAAAATAATTGGGATAAAATATCTTCCCATTGCTCCTTAGACTCATCTTTGATTTCACTCTTCGTTTGATAATAGAAGTCTACATTTGTCCCACATTGATCACAACAATTTAGTGGACAATGGTCCAACCTTTCATCAAAATAAGATAAAATACCTTCACGTCGACATGTGAAAGAGGCCACCCATTGTTTCATCTCTTGTATTTTTCTAACCCTTTCTTGCCTGCGTACATCACGGTCGTTTTTTATCTGTTGGGTAATTTCTTCAACTTGGACTTTTTGAGCCGGTCGTTGTTTGAGCGGTTCAGCATAGTGAAGTAAAAAACGAAGCTGCACATCCGACAATTGTAATGATTGTTGTATTTCTGTTAGCATCGTTTCTTCCGGCCATTTTTTTAACCGATAAAGTTCATAAAAAAACGTATCGATTTGAGCGTCGGTCGGAAGTTCTTGTTCCATTAAACCGTAATGAAGGTGTTCGTCCCCTTCCATGTATAACAAAATAGCGATGCTTTTGTTTCCGTCTCTTCCCGCACGACCAATTTCTTGTACGTACGACTCCATTTGCGCAGGAACATGGTAATGAATAACAAAGCGTACGTTTTCTTTGTTAATTCCCATGCCAAATGCACTCGTCGCACAAATGATTTCTAATTGTTGATAAAGAAATTGTTGCTGAATCAGAATTCGCTCATCTTGATCCAATCCAGCATGATAACTAGCAACTTTGTTAAGTCCAGCTTGTCTCATTTTTTTCGCCATCTCATCTGCTAACCGTTTACTTGAAAAATAAATAATACCTGGCTTTTGTAACTGTTGAACGAGATGTAATAGTCGTACCTCTTTTTCTTGCATGTCCGAAACATGTTCCACATGAATGTATATATTTGGTCTGTCTACGGAAAAAATCCATTCTTTCGGTTGGTCAAGGTGCAACAGTTGAATAATATCTTCCCTCACCTTTTTTGTTGCCGTGGCAGTTAAGGCTAATGTCGTTGGCTTTCCTAATAGCTGACGAACGTTACCTAAATTTAAATAATCAGGACGAAAATCGTATCCCCATTGTGAAATACAGTGAGCTTCATCTACGACAAACAATGAAATAGAAATCCTTTTCAGTCGTTCTAACACCCGCTCATTTTTGAGCATTTCCGGTGAAATAAAAACGAAGCGATAACGGTGCAGTTTATCTAAAACTGCTTTTCGCTCAGATACAGATAAAAACGAATTATAAGCAACGACTTGTTTTTCCCCTTTGACTTTTAATTGTTCTACTTGGTCTTGCATTAACGAAAGGAGCGGAGAAACAATTAAAACCGTTCCTTTTAAATAATAGCCTGGTAATTGATAACATAATGATTTTCCTGTACCTGTTGGAAGCATCGCTACTGTATCATGGCCTGAGATGACGGATTGAATGACCTCTTCTTGGCCAGGACGAAATGAATTATAACCGAACTTTTTCTTGAGAAGAGAGTGTATGTTCATAAACCTCACCGTACTTTGCTAACACGAGTCGTATTTGAAAATATTCAACATGCGGTAGTCGTTCTTTAATCGGCTTCAACCGACGATTTTTCATCGAAGCTGCAACTTCACGAACTTGGCGGATCGTTTCGTTGTCGACAAACGGTTCAATTGAAAAGGTTGGATCGTTTAACGTAATTTCAATGATATGATCCTCAATCGTACTTTTTTTTAAAGAGCGGTATTGAGCAATTCTAGAAATCGTCCACCCTTTTTGTATGAGTTGATACGTTTCTTTTGTTGAATTTGTTAACGATAAAGGGGTTAAAAGGTCTTCTACCATTGAATAAAGTAATGGATAATCTTTTTTATGTTTTTGTATGGTTTGAAGAGCATAATGAAGGATATGAATAAACTTTACCCAATACGTATCATACGGTATATTTAACGACTCCGCTACTTGCAAGCCTGTCATTCCAATTCGTTTAGCCCCTGTTAAACGGTACACAACTAATGACGGGTCTTCAGGAGCATCATGTTGAAAAAGAGTAAACAATTCATCATATAATTTGTTAGCTAAATCCCGACGATTCGTCCAATGTTGCTTTAGCCACCATTTCATCCAACGTAATACGTTCGTCTCTCGCTGAATTGGATAATATTCCTTTTGATAATAAATCAAGTTAGACACAACTTGTACGCTTAAAGTCAACCTTTTCCAAAACACAATGGCTGCATCTTGATATTTCCATCCGTTTAAGTAAGAAGGCCAAGATTCCTGTTGAAAAAAAGCAGACACTTGTTGTTTTCCTTGTTCCGTAACTTGCACGCGACCATCTTGTAAGTAAATCCAACCATATGTCGATAGCTGTTCCAATTCGTTTTCAAAATCTTTCCGTTTTAAAAACGGGAATAAATGAAAAAATATATATAAGTTATATAAAAACGAGTCTTGAATCGTTTGCGAAGATTTCTTCCCTTTTAGTAAATGAAAAACTGAAGCCATCGTCCGTTCCGTTTGAATTTGTTGAAAACAATAAAGAAGGATGGCTTGAAAATATGTCATAAAGGTCCATCCCCTTTTCCTATTTTTTATGTACTTATTTTATCATGAGCTAAATAAGATATGGTATAATTGTTTCCCCTTTTCCTTATGTGAACGTTATAACATTTTTATTGAAATGTTCAAAGTTCACCTTTAGAATAGTAAATGACACCATTTTTTGTATCATCTTCTGTTGATACGTGAATAAATATCGATTATATAGACAACTTTATTGGGAGGTAGTTTCATGCCAAAATATACGATTGTTGACAAAGAGACTTGCATTGCATGTGGAGCATGCGGCGCAGCTGCACCTGACATCTACGACTACGACGATGAAGGTATTGCCTTTGTTACGCTAGATGACAACCAAGGTATTGCTGAAGTACCTGAAATTTTACATGACGATATGATGGATGCGTTCGAAGGTTGCCCAACGGATTCTATTAAAGTAGCGGATGAACCGTTCGACGGAGACCCATTGAAATTCGAATAATCGTTTAGGCTAACATTCTTTTTGTTAGCCTTTTTTTTGGAAAATAATATGGGCTAAAATGTATATACTTACACGTTTTACAGTAGCACTTTGGACAATGAATTATTCTTTCCAGACACAAAATATTATTATGACAAAATATTCCTGTAATTGTACAATTTAACTACAATAAAAAGAGGATTACACCAAATGAAAGAATGATGTAATCCTCTTTTTTATTTAAGCTCCATGAATGACAGATTGTTTATTCAACCAATACTGGAGTCTAATAAATATTAATGTAAAAACGAACGTAATTAACAATCCTTTCACGACATTAAATGGAAAAATAGCTGATACAATAAATTGACGTGCTTCAGGTCCACTCATGGCCGGCATATTTAAAAAGAATGTATACGCAGGTAAAAAGACGAAATAGTTTAATATACTCATACTTACAGCCATTGAAAGTGTTCCTACTACAAGGGCTACCGTCATTCCACGTGTAGACTTCATGCGTTGATAAATATAATAGGTAGGTAAAATGAAAAAGATTCCTGCCGTAAAATTCGCCGCATGCCCAATTGGAATTCCTGTTTCACTTCCTGTGATAAAATAGTCCAAAATATTTTTGATGAGCTCGATGATGATTCCTGCCAAAGGACCGAACAAAATGGCTCCGACAAGCGCAGGGATGTCACTAAAATCGACTAATAAAAACGTCGGAAAACCTGGGAATGGAAAATTGAGCATCATCAAAACATAAGCGATGCTACTCAACATTCCAATAGATACAAATCTTTTGAGTCTTCCATTATTCATTTGTTTCCTCTCTCCTTTTTGTGATTCATCGTACGACAAGAAGAAAGGTTTTGCCTTCATGCATGAAAAAACCCTCAAGACACGCTTGAGGGAGAATTGTAGGCATACTGAAATAAACGTTTTTAAAAACGCATGTTGGCAATACCTTCATCTTCTCCCATCCAGACTATACTGTCGGCTTTGGAATCGCACCAAATCCTGCCCAATGAAGGGCTCGCGGGCTTAGAAGGAACTCCTTCATCACCGCCGGTCGGGAATTTCACCCTGCCCCGAAGATGAATCATATTTTTTTCGTTTATTATACTGTAATAATCTTTTGAAAGAAAGTCAAATATTTTGATTTCAAGATATTATAAAAAACGAACCATATAGAATAATCGTTTGATACTTATATGTAGTTCGAATATAATAAAAAGGCATACATACAATTAAAGGAGGAACGAATATGGCTTTCGAAAACAAAGTCGTTGAAGCATTTATCGAAATTCCTACTGGTAGCCAAAATAAATACGAATTTGACAAAGAGCGTGGTGTGTTTAAGTTAGACCGCGTTTTATTCTCACCTATGTTTTATCCAGCTGAATACGGCTACTTAGAAAATACGCTTGCCCTTGATGGCGATCCACTAGACATTTTAGTCATCACAACAAACCCAACATTTCCAGGATGCGTCATTGATACGCGCGTCATCGGTTATTTAAACATGGTAGATAGCGGAGAAGAAGACGCAAAATTAATTGGTGTTCCTGTTGAGGATCCACGCTTTGATGAAATTCGATCTATCGAAGATTTACCACAACATAAATTAAGAGAAATTGCTCACTTCTTTGAACGATATAAAGACTTACAAGGTAAGAAAACAGAAATTGGTACGTGGGAAGGCCCAGAAGCTGCAGCAAAATTAATCGACGAGTGCCTTGCTCGCTACGAAGAAAGCAAGAAATAATATATAAAAAAGAGGGACAACTTTGCACATAACCCTGTCAAGTAGACAATGAAAAAAAGAGTATATTAAGCTGCGGTCTTTTCTCGGTATTCAATCGGGGAAAGGCCGTTGAATTTTTCTTGGAATCGATCTTTATTGTAAAAATCTATATACTCCATAATCCCCTATATGCTTGATCGATTGTTTTAAAACGCACTAAATTCAATTTCTAGGTCTTTAAATGTGAGAAGAAACTTTCAATACAGGCATTATCAAGGCAGTTTCCTCTTCGGGAATGGCTTCCTCCTTTACTTGTTTCTCATACGCCTTAGTTTTGTATATTGGAATCCTTGATCTAAATGAATGAGTGCTTTTTTAGTAAATGGTTTTCCCTTTAATTGCTTCAAGGTGTCCAACGACTCATTGTTTTTTACTTTCTTTACCCACTCAGCAATTTGAGCATCGCTCTTGATCCCAAATTGTTCACGAAGCTGACGATAAGACCAGCCCTCCTCCAACTTCAAACGAACTACTTCACGTTTTATATGATGTATAAGTTTGTCCCTTTTTTGCCATAGAAAAACCCCCTCCCAAAAAGACTATTAAGAACATCATACCATGCTCTCTTTTTTTAATGTCTACCTGTAGGGGTTAAGACCACTTTCCCTCTTCTTTTTTATTTTCTTATTTCCAACGTTTGACCAGCCACGATCAAGTGAGGATTCGAAAGTTCGTTCCACTGTTGTAAATGTTCAATGGAGACCCCATTGATTTTTGCAATTTGATACAACGTATCGCCAGGCTGGATCGTATAAGTAATCACTTTATGTACCTGAGAGACTTCCATGGTTTGATATGGGTCGTGTACTAACGCAAAAACGTATTCCCCAATACCGCCTTTTCCGTAAATAACAAACGGATCGATGGCGTTTACTTTCTCTATCGTCCATGCCCCTTGATGAATTTCAAAATGTAAATGGACACCTGACGAATGACCAGTGGAGCCCATTTTTCCAATCAGTTGTCCTTGCTGTACTTGGTCTCCCTCATTCACAAGTCTTTTTTGTAAATGAGCATAGACGGTTTCAAAGCCGTTTGGGTGTTGTAAAAAAATAACATTCCCATACGATGAAGAATAATAAGAACGTATGACTTTCCCTTTATCAACGGCAAATACATTCGTTCCGAGCCTACCACCTATGTCGATTCCTTTATGAGTTCCGTCTCGAGTACCAAACGTATCGGTAATAATACCATCTGTTGGAAACACCCAATGAGATAGTTCCGCTCCTTTGGCCGGACTTGGAGACAACATAATCATCCAACCAAAAAATATAATATAGAACCGCCTAAAATAATAATCCAATGTCATTCTCTCCTAACTTATTGGAATGAAACTTTTTACATCTGTTATCGTTTGCAGGCGAAAAAAATTTATTCATACAACAAAAAAGTGCTTAACCAAGAATGATTAAACACTTTTTTAACGATTACCGTTATTATTTTGTGAGGCTTCCAGATGTAAAGCAATCCCATTCGGTGCCTTAGGAACGGCTACTGGCTCTCGAAATTGAAATTTATCCCAACTCTTTGGAGTAATATTTTCGAATGAAACAAATTGATAGCCAAATTGTTTCGCTGCGAGTAAAAGGGATTCAATCATATGAATGGCGTTGGCGTAAGGTAAAATCGCTAAATCAACTTTCGGTTGAAAAATCAATGATATTGTATTTTTGTCGATTGGTTGAATCTTTATTTGAACATGTTCTGGTAACGTCGGCTGTAAATTGGCGCGTGGGGCATGCTTCATTGCTTGAATGACCGATTGCAAGGAAGAATAATCCCCTTTCATTGGCACCAGATAACTTTTTCGACCTAATTGATAAATATAGTAAGAACTTTTTTGGTTATTATTAATAGAAAATTGCTGTTCAATCGACTCCCCTTGTGCTTCGTCGGTAACGACCTCTGCGTAACGAATGTTCGAATCAGCAAAAGTATAGTTCAATGATTCATATATTGGTTGAACATCGATTACTTGTCGATCCGTTAATGAGCCTAATTTCATGTGTAATTGGACCTTTTCACTTTCTGGTTGCTTAAAAGATATCAATTCACTTGAATATAACGGTTGAAATCCTAATTCCTCTTCAGGAATTTTCTTTGCTAATATTTGAAATTGTTGAAACCAGGAGCTCTCGTTCGATCCAATGATACTGATTGGAACGACGAGTTGGTCCGGAGTAAGTAGACCAAAGGTGAAAATGGTTTGGCTATCATCATAAATGGACTTGACTGGCTCTTCCATCGCCATAATCGAAAATTTTTTGCCTTCCATCTCTTCAGAAACAGTTTGTTCAAAAGATATACTCTCAGCACCGTCTTCACTAATATTATAGTGAGGGTCATTTTGTACTAGGATATTCCACGTCACAAAACAAAGAACAAGTACAGCAACAACCGCAAAGGAAGGAATGAGATAAAAACGTTTCGTTGGACTTATTTGAGGTTCCTGCCTTCTTTTTTGAATTTCGTCATATACCTCTTCTTTTGTTCGATGGTCGGAAATAGAAGGGAACGATTGGAGTATTTCTTTCATTTGTTGTTCGTACTCTTCATGTCGTTTCATTTGTTTCCGACCCTCCCTTCATAGCCATCATGTGTTTTTTTAATGCTTTTAATGCACGGTGTTGCGTCGTTTTTACTTTACTTTCCGTCCAGCCAAGTGCTTCAGCGGTTTCTTGAATCGATAATTCTTGAATGAAACGCATAATAATCACCATTTGTTGGTCTGTCGTACACCTTTGTAAACATTCAAACATCAGTTGAATTTCTTCTTTTTGTATAGCAATTTCTTCAGGCATGGGTGCGTCGCTTATCACTAACTGTTTCTTCCAATCAAAAAAATCAACAATACGTTCTTTCCATCCTTTTTGTTTTCGAAAGTAATCAATCGCCACATTTTTCGCAATCGAATATAACCAAGTTTTCTCAGAACTCCTCCCTTGGAAATGATATTGGGCTTTTAATACTCGTATATAAACCTCTTGAACTAAGTCTTCGGCAAGTTCTCTATTTTTAACCATATAAAATAAAAATTGAAATACATCTTGGTGGTACTTGTCATACAATTTTTCAAAAAAGGAGTCCATATAAAATATCCTCCTGTCAATAAATTAGTCGTACCTTCAATAAAAAAAGTTACAAACTCACTATATCCCGTTTTAAAGAAAAAAGGAAGGAGATTTTTTTATCTCTTTCCTTTATTTAAAAACGTAAATATCGATTGTCTAATACGGTCAAATTGTATTTCATTCATTTGCGAAGAAGATTCACAAGTACCTATTAATATCGTTATTTTACTATTTAATTTAGGGAAAATTGGTGCAAGTTCTTCATAACAACGAGTATAAACATCAATAAGTTGGAGAGATGAAAATCTTTGGTTAATATGGAAATATAAAGTGACATGGCTCTCATATTTTTGATGGAATAACCCATATACGTTTACATCTTGTGAAGTATATACCTCTTCAATTCGTGTAAGAGATGGGGCAACCGCGTAATTCTTTTCTTCCACCTCTTCTTTAGTTACCCCATCATACCAACCATCAAACGTAACCTGATTGCATTTACCAAATAACCGTACTGGGCGGGAAAAATCAATTCCTTTTTCATTGAAATGAACTTTTATTTTGCCAAAAAACGAGCTACTCGGAACGAAAGGCTGTAGCTGCATGGTACTTTTCGATTCATGTGGAAGGAGATGAAACGTAAGACCATAAAGGGACGACAATTGCTGTTCATGTATTCGATCCATCCGAACGATCTGTCGTTCACACGTTCCTTCTTTCATCATAATGAGCTGATCGCAAAACATAAGTGCTAAGTTTACATCATGGAACACAGAAACGACTGTGAGTTTTTGTTGATCAACAAGCGAGCGTAAGTAGGCTAACAGTTGAATTTGATGCGAAATATCTAAATGATTCGTCGGCTCATCTAACAGTAGAAGTTCCGCTTCTTGAGCAAGAGCCCGAGCAAGAAACACCCGTTGTCTTTCGCCGCCACTTAATTGCACGACAGGAACTTGCGCGAAGTGATCCACTTGCGTTTGTTGCATCGCCTGTTGGACTACTTGTTCATCCTTTGACGTCCATTTCGGAAACATTCCTTTTTGATGAGCATACCTTCCAAAGGAAACAGTCTCCTTAACGGTATAGGAAAACGATAATTCCATATGTTGAGGTAAAACGGCTACTTTTCTTGCAAATTCCTTTGGTGAAAAATCATGAATATGTTTTCCGTTAATCCAAATATCCCCTTGTTGTAACGACAAAGATCGATTCATCAATTTTAACAACGTCGATTTTCCACTACCGTTCGGCCCAATAATACCGACCATTTCGAATCGTTCTATCGATAAATTAATGGCGTTTATTAACGGCGTGTTTTCGTCATACCGAAAAGAAACATTTTCTAGGGAAATAAAAGGTTGTTTGGCCATCTGTCTCACATCCCTTTTCTTCTACGTCGGAAAAAAATAAATGTAAATATAGGGGCTCCGATAAAGGACGTTACGACTCCGATTGGTAATTCACGTGGTTCGATTATCGTACGCGAAAACAAATCAGCGATCACCAGAAAAGCACCGCCATAAAAAAGAGAATGCGGTAGCAACCAGCGGTGATTACTTCCAATGAATAGACGAACCATATGCGGAATGACGAGTCCGACAAAACCGATTGTCCCACTAACCGCTACACTTGCTCCAGTTAAAATTGACGCCCCTAATAGGAGCATTTTCTTCCTTTGCTCCGTATCCACCCCAAGATGCTTTGCTACTTCTTCACCGAATGTAAACGCATTCAACTCGCGAATGTTGAAAAAAATTAGAAGTGCTCCGATTAAAAAAAACGGTAGGAGAAGATAGACAAATTCCCACCCTCTCATCGCCACACTCCCCATCAACCATGTAATTATTTGGCGAAGCTCTTCCCCAGATAGGGCAACGAAGAGGGTAATCACAGCCCCTAAAAAGGATGAAAAAATAATACCTGTTAAAATGAGTGTTTCTACTCGTAAATGGTGATCGATCGCTTTTGCAAACCGTAATACGAGCCATAATGTAAGTAAAGCAAACGCAATACTAACAAACGGTAAGGTTAACCCATTAATGATTGGAAATTGCCATTGAAAAAAAATCACGAAGACGGCACCGACGGACGCACCAGAAGAGACACCTAACGTATAAGGATCTGCCAGTGGGTTTTTTAACAGTCCTTGAAAGGCTGCCCCAGCTAATGATAGTGATGCACCCACTAAAAAGGCTAATACCACTCGTGGCAAACGTACGTTCCAAATAACATTTTTCATCACATCGGTTACGCCATCTGGTAAAGGGACAGCCAACCATTTATGTAAGAAGATTTGACCAATAATAGAAAAGGGAATCGACAGCGCCCCTGCCGATACCCCCAATGCTATACATCCAATCGCAATAACAATAGCTAAGACAGTTTGTATTTTTTTATTTAAATTGATCTGGATAAATGGCTTTTGCAAGCTCCTCGACCCCTTCAATAATTCGTGGCCCCGGACGGGATAATAAATCAGCCTGTACATCATAGACGGCTTTATTTTTAACCGCTTTTACGTCTTGCCAACCTTCGCGGGATAGCACTTGTTCAATCGCATTGTCCACATAATAACCATATGTCGTAATAATTACATCCGGATTATACGAAATGGCTGCTTCTTCAGTAATGAGTGGCCAGCCTTCTTGTTCAACGGCGTTTTTCGCCCCTAACATTTCAATCGCTTCATCAATGTATGTACCTTTTCCGGCTGAATAAAGCTCCGGCTGTGGCGAAATTTCTATCCAAACCACTTTCGGTTCTCCGTTATCCATTTGAGCCACTTGATCTTTTAGTTCGTTTAAGCGATTTGTGAGGTCACTAACAACTGTCTCTGCTTGTTCCTGTTGTCCCGTTAAATTTCCGACTTGAACGATTGTATCAAAAATACCTTGAATACTTTTTGCTTCAGGAACAACAAATACCGGAACACCTGCATCTTGTAATTGTTTTACAAGTGTATCTTCTTGGTGATTGCGTGAACCATGGTCTAACACTAAATCCGGTTCAAGAGACAAGATTTTTTCAACATCAAATTCCATTCCACCAACTTTTTCTTTATTCAACACATCTTCTGGATAATTATCCCAATCAGATACACCAACAACTGCATCCCCTAAACCAATGGCATATAAAATTTCTGTATTGCTCGGAATAAGCGATACGATTCGTTCCGGTTGTTTATCTAATTGCACTTCATTCCCTAACGCATCCGTCACTACAGGTAATGATTGTGTCTCCTCTGATGTTACTTCATTTGTTGGTGTTGATCCTTCTTGATTACAACCAGACAACAACAACAACAGCATGAGCATGAGAGCTGCTAACTGTTTCCACCATTTCATAGTCCTTACCCCTTCCTCATTTTTGTAGGGTTGAAAAAAGCCCATCCAAAATCGGATGAGCTAAAACGGACATCATGAAAAAAATCACTTCACGGTCCGTTTCAAAAGCTCAACCCCCGAAGCTTTGAAACTTAGAACGAGATGGCAGGTCTACTGACTTAGGTTTCTTCCTAAGCAAGCCCTTCCCATGCTATAAATCTAGCACAGTGGTATGCTCGCTTCGTCCACCTTTACAGTTGCGGGGACAGTTTCGGATTTTCACCGAATTCCCTATTAAGTCCAAATGGGACACCATCTGTTCTTTCAGTTCATATTAGGTCGTATTTTTAATACAATCCTCTTAATATGTTACAAAAATATTAATATTTAGACAAGAAGTTTTTTTCAATCAAGTTATCTATCTTGGTTTCTCATGAAACAAAATTATTCATCAAAATGTACCTCTGTTTGACAATCAATGACACCGTAGGGTTGTACACAAGACGCCCAAATTTACGTGTCTGATGGATTAATCCATGGTAAGAAAAAGGTAAAGGTTGTACCATGGCCAACTTTACTTTGAACCGAAATATATCCTTTATGCGATTCGACAATATTTTTGGCAATTGCTAACCCTAATCCCGTTCCAGAACGGCCTCTAGTACGCGCTTTATCTGCTTTATAAAAACGCTCAAAAACAAACGGTAAGTCTTCTTCTGGAATCCCAGAACCTGAGTCTTGAATATGAACGGTTAATCCTTTTTCATCCAAATTTTGAATCACTTTGACAAAGCCACCATTCGGAGTATGGCGCAGGGCGTTATCAATTAAATTTGTTAATACTTGTTCAATGCGATCAGGATCCATAAAAAATGGATGAGTGTCACTATTTGATTGAAACGATAGTTCAACCTCTTTCTCCTTTGCAATCCCTTGAAACTTATTCGTTACTCTCTCGATAAAAGAAGTGACCTCTACTTGTTCGATGTTTAGTGACTGGTGACCGGCCTCCATACGGGCAAGGTCCAGTAAATCATTGACTAATCGTCCCATCCGTAATGATTCATCATAAATAATTTTAGCAATTTCTTTTTTCTCTTCTTCTGTTTCTGCGATATCGTCAACGATAGCTTCACTATACCCTTGCAGCATCGAAATCGGCGTACGAAGCTCATGGGAGACGTTAGCGATAAAGTCTTTTCTCAATTTATCGAGACGACGTTCTTCCGTCATATCTCGTACGACGGTCACGGCCCCCCGAATTGAGTCTTTATTATACAATGGACTCACTATAATCACATACGAACGCCCTTGAACAGTAATTTCTCCAGTTTGCTCTTGTTCGGTTTTGACCATTTTTTTAAATAGTTCTTTCAATTTTGAAGGAATTTCTTTTTGATTCTCGTCTCCTTTTTCAAAATACCAATTTTGTAAAAACCGTTCTGCTGGTGGATTGGAAACTTGAATATCCCCATCCCGATTTAACGTAATAACTCCATCAGCCATGCTGCTTAAAATACTAGCTAGTTGTTCTTTTTCTTGATTTAAGGCATTAATATGAAACTTCAATTGTCGGCCCATTTGATTAAAGGCCGTAGCTAGCTCCCCAATTTCATCATGGGTTAAAATCGGAACTTTCGTATCGAATTTCCCTCTAGAGACAGCAAACGCTGCCTCTTTCATTTTTCGTAAAGGGGCGGTAATTCGTGTCGATAAGAAAAAGGCAAAAATCGTTGTTAAAAAAATTGCGATACCAGCGGCAAGCAAAATTAAATTGGTTGTTTGTTTGGACGTCTCTTTCAACACTTGCAGCGATTGAAAGACATAAATCATCCCACGATTTGTTGGCAACTGAAACGGCACAGAAATCACTAAAAGATTTTCATAGCGATTTTGCGAACTAGATAAAGAAAGTTCTTGTTTGGAAGCTTCAGCGCCATCGTTCCACGACGACCGAATAAATTCAGTGACAGCCCTTTTTTCTTCTAGCGACATGTTCGGAGAATAAATTGTTTCATCGTCATACAAAACGATAACTTTCGTATTTTCGTCTATGAGTTCCCACGAAATATTCAATCCTGTCTCTAATTCGTCATGCTCTTCTAATATTTTCGCTATTTTTTTTGCTGTGCCGGTTAAATTCTTTTCAATGACAGTAACATGATAATTTTCAAAAAACTCTAGTAGTAAAATCGTTAAAATGAATAAAACGAAAGAGACGAGCAATAAAATCGTCCCCCACAGCTTGCCGACGACACTACGCCATAGTCTCATTCATTCACAACCTCGAATTTATAACCGACGCCCCAAACGGTCACGATCATTTTCGCAGCATGTTCCGACACGCGATTCAGTTTTTCGCGAAGACGTTTTACATGCGTATCTACGGTCCGTAAGTCACCGAAAAATTCATAGTGCCACACTTCTTTCAGCAATTGTTCACGATCAAATACTTTATCTGGAGATTTGGCTAAGAAATAAAGTAATTCGTATTCTTTCGGTGTTAAATTCACTTCATTTCCATCCGCTGTTACCCGATGGGCATCGTTATCAATCGTTAAATGTGGATAAACGATGATGTCTTTTGTTTTCGTATCTGTTTTTAAATATTGAGTAGTAGAAGAACGTCTTAACAACGCCTTTACGCGTAACACAACCTCCCGCGGACTGAACGGTTTGACAATATAATCATCAGTTCCGACTTCAAACCCTTGCACACGGTTCGCTTCTTCCCCTTTCGCCGTTAACATGATAACAGGTGTCGCTTTTTTCTCACGTAGGAGTTTACAAACTTCAATCCCGTCCTTCCCAGGCATCATTAAGTCAAGTAAAATACAATCATAGTCATTATTTAACGCTAATTCGAGCGCTATATCGCCATCTTCTGCCTCTTCGATCACATAGTTTTCTCGTTCTAAATACATTTTCAACAAACGACGAATTCTTTCCTCATCATCTACCACTAAAATTTTTGTTTGTTTTTCCATAGAACATCCCCCTACTCTATTGTATCTAAATATGATTTGAAAAAAACCTTCACAAAATACGTGAAGGTTTATGCACCAGCATACGAGTGAAGACCAGCTATTACTAAGTTTACGGCTACAAGGTTAAACATAATGATTGCAAACCCAATCACTGCAAGCCAAGCCGATTTTTCCCCATGCCATCCTTTTGATAAGCGTAAGTGTAAAAATGCTGCATAAAATAACCATGTAATAAGCGCCCAAACTTCTTTCGGGTCCCACCCCCAAAAGCGTGTCCATGCAATTTGAGCCCAAATCATTGCGAAAATGAGGGCCCCTAGTGTAAACACAGGAAATCCGATTAAAACGGAACGATAGCTTATTTCATCTACTAAATCTAAGTTAACATTTTTTGTTAACGGCTGCAATAAATGGGCGACTCGCTTCCGAGAAAGCAGTCGAATAAGTAGATAAATGATTGCTCCACCTAACAGGGACCAAATAACGGTATTTAGCTTTTTCGCATTAATGATAGCTGGAACTTCGACTAATGGCTCCATTCGATCAGGGATTGTTAATTCCCATTCATTCGGACCAACAAGCGCTGGTAAATGATATTCAAATACCTTTGCTTCGCCGTTTTTATCGATCCAATTAAACGTCGCTTCATATTTAGTGGCGGAGAAATACGTAGAAACAAGGACGAATCCTAACACTGCGATTAAACTAAAAAGTACGACTTCGAGCCATGTTGTTTGTTTACTACTCTTCGATTGGTCCACTGCTTTAATTAAATAAATTAGACCTGCCGCAAAACTAATCGCTAAAATCGCTTCCCCTAATGCAGCTGTGGTTACGTGAATATGTAACCAATCACTTTGAAGCGCTGGAATTAATGGACTAATTTCGCGCGGAAACATGCTGGCATAGGCAATTACTAAAATAGCAATCGGTAAGGCGAATAGTCCGAGAACCGTCGTCCGATACATAAAGTAAATGACAATGAACGCTAATACTAACATCATTCCGAAAAATGTCGTGAATTCGAATAAATTACTGACTGGCGCATGACCTGATGCTATCCAGCGAGTAATAAAATAGCCAGTTTGTGCAATAAAACCAATGATCGTTAACGTAATACCTATTGTTGCCCAGCGATTTTTGGCTGGTTTCTCTTCCATTCGGCTTTTGGAACGAATAGAGCCACCAAAAAATAACGTGGCCACTAAATAAATAATAAAGGCCGTATATAACAAGTTGGAACTTAAAGTTACAAGATCAGCCACTTCAATGCCTCCTTACGAGTTGTTTTGTATTTTTTGATCGATCAATGGAGGGAAAGATACTTGTTTAAACATACTTTCCATCTCTCTTTTTAAGCCATGCCAGTTTTTATTCGTATGAGCGGCAAGTAAAATTTCCCCGTTTTTCCGTTGAACCCATAAGCGGCGATGATTCCAGTAGGACCCTTGAATGAGTCCAATCATAAATATCGTCCCACCAAGTCCTAATATCCATAAAGTTAAGTCTTTACGGACGATAAGTGCCGATAAGTTCTTCATTTCAATCCCTGCAAAACTCATTTTATACAAATTTTCTCCAAGTGGCTCTAACGTTTCTTGAATAGCTACAAAACTAATTTCACCGTCTGGTTTTTCCGGTGAGTGCATTTTAAACAAAAAGGCTGGGTTATTTGGATTTGGTGATTTCGTTTGCGGTTCACCATTTTCTGCAAAACCGGAAAAGTCAGGGTAATAACCGATTAATTCCACTTCGTAACCATTTCCTAAATCGTATACTTCTTGTGGGTTAAATAAATCAATCGTAATCGTTCCGAACGATTCTCCCGTTTGTTTGTTCGTTAAATTAAACGTCATGCTTTGTAATTCGTTCAAACGATAGTCCACTTGGTAAAGAGCATATCCGTTAAACTTTAACGGTTCGTTCACGCGAATCGCTTGTTCCTTTACTTTCTCTAATGAAGGTTGATCTGGGTTGGAAGAATCCTTGACTTTGTAAAGCTCGACATTCGTTTGATATGTTTTCGCAATAACTCCGACCCGATCAATCGCTTGTTGAAACACATCCGGATCTTTTTCTTTATCATACACTTCTAAAATAAACTGATTGTTTTTTAAATAGTATTCTCCTTGGGTTCCAGGAATTTGTTTCGTTTCGCCCTCTTTAATCCACAGTACCTCGTCTACATACATACCTGGAACGAAACGCAACATCGCCCCGATTAAAAAGACAATCAATCCGATATGGTTCACATAAGGACCCCAACGAGAAAAGCGACCTTTTTCGGCAAATATATTGCCGTTTTCTTTTCTTACGTGATACCGTTTTTCTTTTAGGAGCTTTTCTAATTGTTCCATTGCTACATCTACATTTTCGACTTTCCCTTGACTAAATAATCGTTGACGTCGCATAAAACTTTCATGTCGAGTCACTCGCTGATTTTTGAGCGCTCGATGTAGTGGAATCACACGGTCCAAACTACAAATAACGAGCGAAACCCCAATTAATGCAATTAAAAGTAAATACCACCAAGAACCGTACAAGTTGTGAAACCCTAGTTTGTAATACAGGGTTCCAAACCAACCGTATTCTTGAGCATAAAATTGGGCTGGCGTCATCGTTTTTGGAATGTACATCTCCTGTGGTAAAATCGTTCCAATAATGGAGGCCAATAAGGTAATGACAATAAGCCAAACCCCTACTTTAACAGAGGAGAAAAAATTCCATATTTTATCAATAATTGTTTTATTGTAAGTTTGTGAACGGCGGGCACTTCCTTCATATCGCATATCATGAAGCTCATTTTTTTCCGCTTCTTCGGCCAATGCTTTCCCGCACGCTTCACATAATACCGTACCAATTGGATTGACATGACCGCATTCACATTTGATTTCATTCATGGTTGTACACCTTCTTATGGTTTAATCGTTTCCATGTATCGTATAACATCTTGTTCTGACATTGTACCTGTAATTACTTCGACGACTTTACCGTTTTTATCGATCAAAAACGTTGTCGGTAAAGGGATGACACCGTATCGGTCCAATACTTTTTTATCTTTATCAACAAGAATTGGAAATTCCAGTTGATGTTTTTCTACAAATTTATTAATTGTAAAAGCCGATTCACCGACATTGATAGCTAAAATTTCTACACCTAAATCTTTATACTTTTTGTATTGATTGTTCATATAAGGCATTTCTTTTTCACACGGTTTACACCAAGTCCCCCAAAAGTTTAAAAAGACCCCTTGTCCTTTAAAATCTGATAGTTGATAGCTATTACCTTCTAAGTCTTGTAAAACAAAGTCAGGGGCTTGATCACCTTTTTCAACAATCGCTTGATCTTCTTTAGACATGTTCGCATATAACGTGTATATCACAACTGCTGCAAGAAGAGCTAGTATGATGGTCCGAATCATCAGGCGCTGTTTTTTCATAAAAAAATCCTCCTACTCTTCAAAGCCAATCGTACTTTTTCCCCACTCTATTATATCATTGTATCAAAATGAGACTGGCTCCACACTTTTGAATGTTATGTGACAATTCAAACAGGTTCCTCATAAGATGGAACCTGTTTCTGCAAGCGTTCGTAATTGTTTGACTTCATGTGGGGTAAGTTCACGAAACTCCCCAGCGTTTAACCCTTTTAACGTTAGAAATGCAAATCGTTCACGTTTTAACTTTTGCACTGGATACCCGATGGCGTCAAACATCCGACGAACGAGTCGGTTACGACCTTCATGAACCGTAATTTCAATGATTGCTTTTTGTTTCCGTTTATCAAAAGATTTCATTTTTACTTTTGCCGGAGCAGTCATCCCGTCTTCTAAACGAATTCCCTTCTCCAATTGTTTTAACACATGTTTTGGTGGAATTCCTTTGACCCTGGCAATGTATGTTTTTTCAATTTCATAGCGCGGATGCATCATTAAATTCGCAAATTCGCCATCGTTCGTCAATAAAATGAGACCAGATGTATCATAATCTAGTCGACCGACTGGATAAATGCGCTGTGGAACTTCAGTAAAGAAATCCGTAACGACCTTTCGTCCTTTTTCATCTTTCACAGCAGAAATGACTCCTCGCGGCTTGTATAAAAGATAATACACTTTTTCTTCACGCTCTACTGGAATTCCATTAACTTCGATTTTGTCGTCGGAACTTACCTTCGTACCGAGCTCCCGAACTACTTCTCCGTTAACTTTTACTTTCCCCTCTTTTATGAGTTGTTCCGCTTTTCGACGTGACGCAATCCCGGCATGGGCAATAACTTTTTGTAAACGTTCCATCATACCACTCCTTTTTCTCGTTGTTGTTTATGTACCCGAACCACTCTCTACCTTAATGCATTATTACACAAGTTCGAATAAAACGAAAGTGATTGTAACACTACAAAATTGGAATTGCAATCATTTATCCACATACAATGATGCCCTTCTTTATTTTGCCCATAAAAATAGAGCTGAACAAGTGTCAGCTCTATTTATCCAAAAACAAGTGTTACGACGACAATCGCGGCAATAATTCCAACCAAATCAGCCAGCAACCCAACTTTTAACGCATCGCCCATTTTTTTAATTCCGACTGCTCCGAAATAAACCGTTAATACGTAGAGGGTCGTATCCGTACTCCCTTGTAGTGTCGAAGCAATTCGACCGATGAACGAATCAGGTCCATACGTAGCAATAAGGTCACTCATCATTCCTAAAGCGGCTGTTCCAGAAATTGGTCGGATAATAGCTAACGGAACTATTTCCGCAGGAACACCAATAGCCGATAAAACCGGTTGGAGGAGTTGAACAAAAAAATCGAGGGCTCCCGAAACCCGAAAAACAGAAATCGCTACTAACATGCCTACTAAATAAGGAATGATGGAAACAGCAATTTTAATTCCCTCTTTTCCACCTTCGACGAACGCTTCATACGTCGGTACTTTTTTGAAAGTCCCGTATAACAAAATAAAGCCGACTAGAAAAGGGATAAGCATGAGGGAAAAGGTTGAAAACAACACCATCTTATTCTCCCCCTTTTTGTTTTCTGCGATAGTAAAAATATCGGTCAATCAAAATAGCTGCGATCGTCGAACATAAGGTGGCCACAATTGTTGTACCAACAATTTCCGTAGGGGATGCTGATTGATAATTTAATCGAATCGCAATAACGGTTGTTGGTATGAGCGTCAAACTAGATGTGTTAATGGCTAAAAACGTAATCATGGATCGACTGGCTGAATCGCGATTTCCATTTAATCGTTTTAGTTGTTCCATTGCTTTAATTCCAAACGGTGTCGCCGCGTTACCTAATCCAAACATATTCGCTACCATATTGGACAAAATATACCCCATGGCCGGATGATTTTCTGGTACATCTGGAAAAAGTCGTTTGACGATGGGAAAAAACAAACGCGTAAGCCGTTCTAATAAGCCTGCCTCTTGAGCGATCTTCATTACCCCAAGCCAAAATACAAGGATGCTTAACAAGCCGATACACAAAGTGACCGCTTCATTTGCTGATTGAAAAATCGCTTGATTGACTTCCTCTAATTTTTCGTTGATCACCGCAAAGACCATGCCAATAAAAAACATGGCGACCCAGATGATATTAATCATCGTTGTTCACACCTAAATAGGCAGTAAATAACCGCTTAAATAAGGAAATCCAAGACGACGAATCATATATTAAAGAATCGTCAAAATAAATAGGGGTTTTATAAATCATTTCCTCTCCTAAGTAAACAATCGCTTTTCCCACAATGTCCGGTGGATGATTTCCCCAATTCTCCTTAGGTTTTAAGACTTTGTATTCTACACGAACAGCTTCTTTTTCCTCTTCCGTTAGCGGGTATTCGATTCGATGGTCGAGATACACTTTATTTTTGTAAAATTTTTGATCAATCGCTTTAATAGTGCCTTCTTCCAAAATTCCCACCATGTTATATTGTTTAAATCCATATTCAAACATGGTAATATGGTCGTTCCAGTCGTCTGAAGCATTTAACGTCACCGCAATTAAATTCTCCCCATCTTTTGATGCTGTTGTAACGAGCGTTCGGTGAGCCCGTTTCGTATAACCAGTTTTTCCGCCCGTACAGTATTCATACAGCTCCGTTAACAAACGGTTTTTGTTCCTCCATTTTCTCTCCCAGTCATGTTCAGGGTCCGGTGCGTAATACACTTTCGTCCCAGAAATTTCCCGGAACGTTTCGTTATGCATGGCATATCGCATCAGTAAGGCCATATCATAAGCGGTTGAATAATGGTCTTCATGGTCATCCAGCCCATGGGGATTCGCAAAATGGGTATTAGTCATCCCGATTCTGGCAGCTTTTTCGTTCATTAAAAAGACAAACCCTTCGACACTCCCGCCGACGTGTTCCGCTATCGCCACGGCAGCATCGTTTCCAGAACGTAACATTAATCCATATACTAAATCGAGCAGTTTGATTTTTTCACCTTTTTTTAAATAAATTGAGGATCCATCCGTATGTTCGGCGCGTTCACTGACCGTGACCATCTCATCGAGTTTATTCGATTCAATTGCTAAAATGGCCGTCATAATTTTCGTGATACTCGCAATTCGTTTCCGCTCATGAGCCTCTTTTTCGAATAAAATTCTCCCGCTATCTTGTTCCATTAAAATCGCACTATCTGCACTTAATGAAAGATTATCGTCGGCGTAGACGCTGGAACAAAAAAGGAAAACGAAACTTCCAATCATATATACAAGCATACGCATTGTTTTCCTCATGATTCCTCTCCTCTTCTTCGTCCGTCTTTGTACAATTGTATGCTTGTACCGTTTCGTTATGAATGAATTTATTTACCCGTCGTTGACACAAAACAGCCTCCTTTAAGATCAAGGAGGCTGTTAATACGGTTTCCATTTTAAAGTCTTGGCTTTTTGAAATCGTTGTTCAACATCGTTCCAATTGACGACGTTCCACCAATTATTAACGTATGTTTGTCGGTCATTCTTATATTGTAAGTAATACGCATGCTCCCACACATCTAACACTAGTAGTGGAATGGTATCCCACTGCGTAAGGTTCATATGTCTTTCTGACTGTAATATTTCTAAATGCCTTGATCTTGGGGACCATACAAGAAGTGCCCAACCGACTCCTTCCACTTGATTGGCCGCTTCGGTAAATTGCTTCTTAAAAGATGCGAAACTTCCAAAATAGGACTCTATCGTCCTTGCAAGATCCCCCTTAGGCTTGCCTCCACCTTCTGGGGACATATTTTCCCAAAAGATCGTGTGTAAATAGTGCCCCGAACCGTGGAACGCTAATTCACGTTCCCAATGCTTAACGAGTGAAAAATCTCCTGTTTTTCGAGCTTCTTGTAATTTCTGTTCCGCTTTATTCAATCCATCAACGTAGGATTGATGATGCTTATCATGATGCAAGCGCATAATTTCTTCTGAAATATAAGGTTCTAAACTGTTATAAGGATATGGTAATTGGGGCAATTGGTGTTGGCCCGGTGGAACGACGTAGGTGGTTACCCAAACGGCCCCATTTGATTGTTGACGAATCCATTCGTCGATCTGCCCGGCTTTTTGTTGAAGTTGAAATAGCTGATTTTTTGGTAGTGTTTCTGGTAAACGTACCTGTACCAACAAATGTTCTAACTCTTTTATGTTCGTTTGCAACCATCCATGGTTAATGTTTTCGTCGTGAGTCCATTGTTTTATTTCTTGCACCCACTGTTTAAGTTTTTCTACATACTCAGATGCTTCCCTCATTTTCCTCCCCCCTTTTTATTCCCTTTATCTTATGGTCAGGGGGAAGGAAATATTCGTTAAGACGACCTATTGAAGAGCGGAAAATTCGTTTCGATGAGGTTCATTGCAAAAAGCGTTATTCGTCTTGAAGCGTTTCTTGAAACTTTTCAAAAAACAAGTCGGCTTCCTCTTGAACAAATTCTTCTTCCAATTCTTCCGGTAATGGCGGAAGTTCATCTAAGTCTTTTAAACCAAAACAATCTAGAAATTCCTTTGTAGTACCATAAAGAATAGCACGACCGGTTCCTTCCGACCGTCCAACTTCTTTTATAAGCCCTTTTGACAACAGAGTTTGTATCGGGCGTTCTGTGCGCACTCCGCGTATGTCTTCAATCTCCATACGGGTGATCGGTTGCTTATATGCAATAATCGCCAATGTTTCTAAAGCTGCCTGAGATAAAGACGAATGGCTCGCTTCTGCCACTAATTTTTTTAAATATACCGCGTTTTCTTTTTTTGTTACGAGCTGATAAACCCCGGCCATTTCAACGAGTTGAATTCCTCGGTTACGGTCGTTTTCATAATCCATTTGTAGTTGTTGAATAATATCAAGCGCTTGGTATGATTCAATTTCCAGTACATCACATACTTGTTTTAATGTTAGTCCTTCATCACCTGCAGCAAATAATAAACTTTCTAAGATGCCTTTCCAATTAATGATGTCCAACGGTTGTCGCTCCTCCTTTTGCCATAATTACTATTTCTGCAAAATTCGTTTGTTGCTCGACCAAAATTTCGTTCCGTTTCATTAATTCGAGGATTGCTAAAAACGTCACTACGATATGTTCTCGTTCATGAGACGGGAACAGTTCTTCAAAATAAAACGCTCGATTAGACGAAATAATTTTTTCACGAATTTCGTCCATGCGCTGTTCAATCGAAATTTCTTCGCGGGCAATTTTTGTTGAGAGTGGTTTTTGCAATTTTTTACGACGTAACAATTTATGAAAAGCTCCTAACATATCATACACGGTCACCTGCAAGTCCGCCCCGCAAGCTTCAATCTCTTGACTATAATCCGATAAATCGGATGGCGGTTTCGTAAAGATTTGTCCCCGTTCACGTTCCCGCTCCTTTAATTCTTTCGCAGCTTCTTTATACTTTTTATATTCGATGAGCCGTTCTACGAGCTCTTCACGTGGGTCTTCTTCGACTACGTCTTCCAGTTCTTCATTCATCTCTTCATGCTGGGGTAACAGCATTTTACTTTTAATGGCCAATAAAGTCGCTGCCATCACTAAATATTCACTGGCAACATCCAACTCTAATTCTTGCATGGTTCGAATGTACAGCAAGTATTGTTCAGTAATCTCTGCCATCGGGATATCATATATATCTATTTCAAAGCGATTAATTAAATGTAATAATAAATCTAACGGCCCTTCAAAGGCATCCAGTTTCACGTTATACTCCATGTTCATCACCAATCTATTGTCCCTATAATACTAAAACTCATTATAAGTATAGAGGATTGATATAAGATGTCCAACAACTAATTTTCAAAACTAACGAAAGTTTTTTCATCATGGTAATAAAACTTTTCGATATAATACACTCAACCAGTAAGAAATGTAAAAAAGGAGAATATTTTATGGTTCCTGAGCCGTTTATTGAATATCTAATACATTTTCATGGCGACCGTGATTATTTTGAATGCCACGAAGTGCTAGAAGAATATTGGAAAGAACAAAAAGGGTCAAAAACTTCTATCTGGGTTGGTTTTATTCAACTAGCGGTTGGCCAATATCACTATCGACGTAACAATGTTAAAGGGGCTAAACGAATGTTTCTAAACTCCTTACACATTTTTCGTCAACACCGCGCCATCATTAGGTCACTTGGAATCTCCCCTGATCAACTCGAGCAACTTGTCAATAAATTGTTATTACGGTTACAAAAAGGGCTTCCTTATGAAAGCATTAACCTACCGATTGTAGAACCAAGCATAGAAGGGGTATGTATCGAAGAATGTAAAAAACGAAAACTTATATGGCAAACGCCTAGCGATTTATCAAATACGTACCTTATCCATCGGCATTCCTTGCGCGATCGTCAAGATGTCGTTGAAGCTCGTCTAGAATCTTTACAAAAGAAAAGACGAAAAAAACAATAAGCACAACCAGACGTACTGGATGTGCTTATTGTTTGCATATGTAAACAGCCATTCGTTATTCGTTTTCTCCGTCACACTTCTCAAAAAAAGATGCCGTATATGCATTCGGTTGTACAGAATAATTTTGATACATTTGTTTGATGGCTTTTACCATACTAGTTCCTATTCCTTCATCCCGATATGAAGGGTTCACAGAAATATGCTGAATTTCAACTACTTGATCACGGACGATCACACCAATAAGACCAATAATATCATCATCGTTTTTCCATAAAAATAATTGCCATTTATCGTCTGTTTCGTATTGTTTAATCGTTTGTTGAAGCCTCTTTAAGTCTTTTTCATTCGGCATGAATGAAAGTAGACCCATAGCAATTTTTTCAAATGCTTTTTTGTAACGAACTAACATACATGTATCCCTCATCATTTTATTTTTCCCAGATTCAACCAAAAACTTTGATGCTTTCCCCAAATATATTACTAAATTCGCTTCTCTTTATCAACTTTCCTCATTTACCGGCAAAAAATATCCAATAAATACCACCCCAAACAAGCGTCATCGCTAAAAGAAAGAAAAAGAGAACACGATTGCTTTTTTCCATTTTTTCACCTTCTTAAAACATTCTCAATCAGTATTATGAAAAAATTTATTCCATCCTTCAAGTCAATCGTTATCAAAAAAGGCTAGATGACCTCTAGCCTTTTTACCGAGTTTTTAATTTGGAAGGGAGGGGAACATCTAATTGAATTAAATCTTCGTATGATTCTCGTTTGACGACGAGCATATGTTCACCATTTTCTACAAACACGACCGCTGGACGAGGAATACGGTTGTAATTATTCGCCATCGCATACCCGTACGCCCCTGTGCAAAAAACAGCTAATAGATCTTGCTCGTTTACTTTTGGTAAAGGGAGGTCCCATATTAACATGTCACCAGATTCACAGCATTTCCCAGCAATAGATACCGTTTCTTCAATAGGGTCGAGCACTCGATTGGCGAGTACAGCTTCGTACTTTGCATCATACAACGCCGGACGAATATTATCACTCATTCCTCCGTCAACGGCAATGTATTTCCGAATTTGGGGAACTTCTTTTGAAGCTCCAATTGTATATAACGTCGACCCTGCGTCTCCCACGAGAGAACGTCCAGGTTCAATCCAAATTTCTGGCATTGGAAGCCCGTGCTTCTTCGTTTGTTGTTTCACTTCTTCGATAATTTCTTCGACATATTGATGGGCTGGAATCGGGTCGTCTTCAGCTGTATACCGAATACCAAAGCCTCCCCCTAAATTAAGCACTTCCGGTACAAACCCGAATTGATTTTTCCATTCGGCTAATTGATCAATGATTTTTCGAGCAGCTAAAATAAATCCTGTCGTTTCAAAAATTTGTGACCCAATATGACAATGAACTCCAAGAAGATGGAACTTCTCCTCTTCAAGCGCAATTTGTAATGCTTGTTCGGCTTGTCCGTTTTGCAAGTCGAAGCCAAATTTGGAATCCTCTTGACCTGTTAAAATGTAATCATGGGTATGCGCTTCAATGCCTGGGGTTACCCGTAGTAAAATTTTTGTTTCAACATTTAATTCATCACACAAAGATTTCAATAAACGTAGCTCATAAAAATTATCTACGACAATACAACCAATTTTGTGAGATAGAGCCATTCGTAATTCCGCTTCACTTTTATTGTTTCCATGAAAATGTATTTTTTCTGTCGGGAATTGGGCCGCAATGGCCGTATACAATTCTCCTCCAGATACGACATCTAAGGACAATCCTTCTTCCTCAACGAGCTGTAACATGGCAATAGAAGAAAACGCCTTACTCGCATAAGCCACTTGTGCTTTGACACCTAGCTTTTCAAATGTTTCTTTAAAACTTTTCGCCCGTTCACGAATCAAAGCAACATCATAAACATATAAAGGTGTCCCATACGCTTTTGCTAAGTCGACGGTGTCAACTCCTCCAATTTCTAGATGACCTTTCTCGTTTACTTTTGCCGTTCCATACAAATGCATGTCCTCTTCCCTTCTTCCGTTCAATCTCTTTTTGTTAAAAAACTAATAATTGAAACAAATTTAACACAAACCGTATCATCATGCAATATTATGAATGTTTTGGTTGTTTAAACCGATTTCTCGGCTGCACAATGCTTGGGCGCACTTTGGAGCCAGGAACGGATTGTCGAACGAGTATTTGAAAAAATGCCATAGGATGAAAAGGAATAAACGGCCACAAATAAGGGGTATTTAGTGATCGTATGGAAGCAAGTAAAATAATGGCTAAAGTGACTCCTATGACAAAACCTGGGACTTTAAAAAAAGCAACCGAAAATAATAGCCCTAATCGGACTAATTTATTGGCGATACTTAATTCATAGCTTGGTGTGGCAAATGTTCCAATAGCCGCAATAGAAATGTATAAAATGACTTCTGGGACAAATAATCCGACATCAATTGCGATTTCACCGATTAAAACGGCGGCAATTAAGCCCATTGCAGTGGATAATGGTGTCGGCGTATGAATCGCTGCAATTCGTAAAAAATCAACCCCTAAGTCGGCGATTAATAACTGAGCGAACACCGGAATGTTAGACTCTTCATTGGGACCGATAAACGCTAGTTGTTTCGGAAGCAGGGAAGGATCTAACACAAACAAATACCATAATGGGAGAAGGAGGATGGATAGCGATATGCCAATGAATCGTGCCCATCGAACAAACGTCCCTACAGCTGGTGATTGACGATATTCTTCCACATGTTGGACATGATGAAAAAATGTCGTGGGCGTAATAATAACACTCGGAGATGTATCAACAAAGATGAGCACATGCCCTTCAAGTAAATGAGTCGCACCTACGTCTGCCCGTTCGGTATAGCGAACAAGCGGATAAGGGTTATACCCTTGTTTAACTAAAAACTCTTCAATCGTCTTGTCTGCCATCGTAATTCCGTCGATTTGAATCGATTGAATTTCCTTTTTAATCGTTTGAATTAAGTCAGGATTGGCCACATCTTCTATATAGGCGATGGCGACATCGGTTTTCGAACGTTCCCCAATTTTAAAAATTTCAAACCGTAAGCGTTCATCCCGTATTCGTCGTCTAGTTAAGGCAGTATTCACAATAATACTTTCTACGTATCCATCACGGGAACCCCGAACGACTTTTTCAGTATCTGGCTCTTCCGGTTGGCGACCAGGATAGCTCCGAACATCAACGATAATTGCTTCATCGGACCCTTCGATGACAATCCCCAACAATCCGGAAAGAACTTGATCGACCAATTCATCTAACGTTTTCACCGTTTGTATCGATTGATGAACAATTCGGTTTTCAATAATTTTATATAGTTGGGAAGATAATTTTTCTGAATCGTTTACTTTAATTAGTTCATGAATTACCTCAGTCATAATTTTGGTGTCACATAATCCGTTCACATAATAAAAATGAACATCTTTCCGGAGTACCTTAATTTTTCGAACCCCTAAATCGAAACTCACTCCTAATCCGATGCGGTCTTCCATAAATTTTTTCACGAGTTCAACGTTTTCTGGTATTGGTAATTTTTTTAGCTGTTGCTCCATTGGTTGCCACTCCTTTCTAAAATGAGGTTGACGGCTTTTTTTGTGATTGGAGCACCTTTTTTATAATCATCTATATGTCCCATTTTGCCAATATCTCCAATTCCAACAACAATGGGAATATTTAAGCGGTCTAAACAGTAAACAGTATCCCCATTTAATCTCCCCAATTCCACTTCTTCAAATCCATCTTTATCAACCCCATATGGTGTAATGTCTCCGTCCCGGTTAACACACACATCTACTTTCGTCCACTCCATTTGTGAAGATTTCGATGCCACCGCAATCACCCCTAACACGTCAATCCGTTGATCTTTCGCTACGTGAATTAGCGCTTGTTCGCCTCTTCCTTCTCCTATATAACCACAATCGTCAAACATGACAAAAACAGGGTCATAGGGGGTCTGAAGGATTAGGTGAACGATTTCTTCACCGGTTAATAATGTAGGATTCCCTTGCGATTGGGAGATACAGCGACCACCAATTTGATGCGCCACTTGTTCGATGGCACGGTGTGCGTACTCATCTCCATCAGTTACTATAATGACGCGCTTTTTTTTCATTGGGGCATGTCCTTTCTACTCATAAAGTTTTGACAAAAAACATCCACTGAAAGAGGGAACCGAACATTTTACCGAGCACGATAGCCATTAATAAGATTAACAATCGCTCCTCCACACCGATTCGCTTCGCCAAAATCGGTAACACGTTTAACGCTTCTGTTAACCCCGCCGCTAACATACCAATAAAGACACCATTTCCTAAGCCAAGCGGAATTAACGTCCAGGAAGGAAGATGAAAATGGAACATCCACAAGCTAGAGATACTTCCCGAAATCGCTCCTAAAATTACGGCCCCTTCATACACGTGGATAAACTTGCTTGTTTTCGTCAGCTGTGTTAACCGAGGGATGATACTCAGAACCGTTAAAAATGCGACAAATCCAGCACCAACGGCTAAACCACCTGCAAAACCGATGAAGGCAATGATAAGAATCTTAATGGTCATCTTTTGTTCGCACACTTTCTTTGTTTTCATGGATAATTAAATATTGATCTAAATCTTGTTGATAATTAAACATTTCTACTTCCAACGGACTAGGTTCTTCATTCAAACGTTTACGAAAGATATGATTAAAAAATAATATCATCCCTAACCCAAGTCCGAACGAATACGGAATTTGCAAAATAAGTGGATATTCGTTTTTCTCTCCCGTCATAAGTTCATATAAGCGGATATGAACGTTCCTCATGCTGACGTCTTCATGAAAATTCATCACCGCTAAACTAGAACCAATGAACAAAAGACACCAGACAAGAACGAATAAAGGAATGGACATTTTTCGACGGTGCTGCTTGACTTCTACGATTGTTTGAGATGGCCCAATTAATTGAACCTCTAAATTCGGATTCCACTCCTTTATCTGGCGGACGACTTGAATGCCATCAATTATGACAAAGTTTTTATCTTTTTTTGTAATTTCGTATACACACATGTGTTGAAGGGGCTTTATCATCTCTTTTGGTGCCACAATATACGAGATATCTTTTAGGTATACTTTCGCATCAGGAGGCACAAAAATTTTATGACGAAGTCGTAAATCCACGGATGTCACCACTAGTTCCCACCTTCGTCTATAGAGTATTTATTTAGTAGTATCACGCAACTTGTTTTTTTCATGATAGGGAAAAATTTCATGCCTTCCCTTTCTCTTCTGTAAAATCGTTTTACTTATGATATACATCGTTTGGCGCTTAATTTTTTTACTCAGTACACTGGAGTTTTGCTCTTAAATGTTATTTTTTGCTCATAACTTCGGTAGATTAACTCTTAAGTTTTATTTTTTGCTCTTAACTTGAAGATTTTTGCCCTTATTTCTTTATTTTTTGCTCTTAACTTGAAGATTTTTACCCTTAAATCTGTATTTTTTACTCATCAAATATAATAATTGCTCATATGGCTAGTCCTTTTCTCATGATGTTTTAAACTTTCCAAATAAAAACAGCGCCTGGACCTATTATAGATCCATGCGCTGTTTCATTTGGTGCAATATTTTTTTCTCCAACCTCGATACTTGTACTTGGGAAATGCCTAATCGTTCAGCCACTTCAGATTGGGTTTGGTCTTTATAATACCTTAAGTAGACAATGAGTCGTTCTCGGTCGTCCAATTCGCGAATCGCTTCTTTTAAAGCGATTTTATCAAACCATTTTTCTTCTCGATCATCCGCGATTTGGTCTAATAATGTAATGGGGTCGCCCTCGTTTTCGTAGACGGTTTCATGAATAGAAGAAGGGGCTCTACTCGCTTCTTGGGCCATAATGATATCTTCCGCAGACAGGTCTAAGTGTTCGGCCAATTCATTAATAGTTGGTACCCTTCCTAACGATTTCGATAATTCATCTTTGGCTTTGCGAATCCGATTGCCCATCTCTTTTAAGCTTCGACTGACCTTAACGGAACCATCATCCCTAATAAACCGTTGAATTTCACCGATAATCATCGGAACGGCATACGTGGAAAATTTGACATCATACGTAAGGTCAAATTTATCCACCGATTTTAATAAACCAATACACCCAATTTGAAAGAGATCGTCCGGCTCGTATCCGCGATTTAAAAAGCGCTGAACTACGGACCAAACCAGGCGAGTGTTATTCTGTACAAGCGTATCTCTCGCCTCTTGATCCCCTTCTTGACTGCGACGAATTAACTCTTTCACTTCATGATCTTTTAAATAAACTTGTCCTTTTTCATGCTTGAGCTCCACATCCATAGGCACGACTCCTTAATTACATAGCGCTGTACTTTTCGCTAAATGCTTTTTTAATCGAATCGTGGTGCCTGCTCCTGGTTGTGATTCAATGTCGACTTCATCCATAAAGTTTTCCATAATAGTAAAGCCCATACCAGAACGTTCTAGTTCCGGTTTCGTTGTAAATAACGGTTGTCTCGCTTCCTCAATATTCTTAATACCGACTCCTTCATCACGTATCGTCATCTCGACGATGTTATCATTTATTGTCACGGAAATATACACCATTCCGTTCGGATTGTTTTCATAGCCGTGAATAATGGCGTTCGTGACCGCTTCCGAAACAACGGTTTTAATTTCAGTCAATTCATCCATCGTCGGGTCTAATTGAGCGATAAACGCAGCAACGGTCACACGGGCAAAAGACTCATTTTGACTTAACGCGCTAAACTGAATATGCATTTCGTTTTTCATCGTTTAAGCAACCCCCAATCTTTGCAGTGCAATTTTTTCGGATGGTTCGAGACGGATAATTTTATAAAGGCCCGACATTTCAAACAATCGATTCACTGCAGGGGAAATTGCACAAACGACCATTTCTCCGTGCTTTTGCTTAATTTGTTTGTATCGCCCAAGAATGACTCCTAACCCTGAGCTATCCATAAACGAGAGCTGCTCTAAATTAAGGACAATATGTTTGATATTATAGGTTTCAATCGCCTGACTCGCTTGTTCTTTTAACTGTTCCGCTGTATGGTGGTCCAACTCTCCGCGAAGACGGATACATAACACTTCCCCAATCACTTCTAAATCGATGGAAAGACTCACTATTTTCGGCCTCCTTATTGATTCGATAGTGAGTCTATTCGATTTTGTTCTCTTTAATTCCTTCCCTTTGACAAAAATAGTGTTTCTTCTTCAAATTTTTTACGAATCTTTTGGAACGACTTTCGTATACATACCGAAAACTTTTTTATAAAGTTTCCACCAGCTTGCTTTTTTGACACTATCTCCAGCAACTAACGGTGTTTCTAGCACTTTTTTTCCATCCTTTTTGACAACTAATTTTCCGACTGGGTCCCCTTTTTCAAGCGGGGCTTTTATAATAGGGTCCAGTTGAATGTCTTGTTGGAAGTTGTCTATCGATTCTCCTTTTTTCGTCAAGATGGAAATCGGTTCTTCTGTTGTCACTGAAACGTGGTTTTTCGCTCCTTTGCTGACTTGGACTTTTCCAACTTTCTCGTCTTTTTTGTACAATGGATGGGTTGTGTATTGATTGAAAGCATAGTCTAACATTTTTGATACTTGGGCGTTTCGCGATTTTGGTGTTGGTGCCCCATACACAACCGCAATGACACGCATCCCATCTTTTACAGCCGTTGCTGTTAAGCAATACTTTGCTTCATTTGTATAACCGGTCTTTAGTCCATCTACGCCTTTGTAAAAGCGGACCAGTTTATTTGTATTGACGAGCCAAAACTTTTTATCGGTATTTTCCCGTAAATACGATTCGTACTGCCCCGTAAACTTGGTTATTTCTTCATATTTCAACAGCTCTTTCGCCATAATCGCCATATCGTAAGCGGAGCTGTAATGATCATCAGCTGGAAGTCCAGTCACATTTTGGAATTTTGTATTTTTCAAACCGAGTTTTTTTGCCTTTTGATTCATCATTTTTACAAAAGCATCTTCACTTCCGGCAATTTTTTCAGCAAGAGCAACCGATGCGTCATTGGCCGAACCGATCGCTATTCCTTCAAGCATCTGTTCGACGGTCATTTCTTCTCCAGGCTCTAAAAAAATTTGCGAGCCGCCCATAGATGCCGCGTATTCACTTGTGCGGACCATGTCATCCATTTTTAACTGTCCTTTATCAATCGCTTCCATAATCAGAAGCATTGTCATAATTTTCGTCATCGACGCCGGCGGTAACGGCTCATGGCTATTCTTTTCATATAAGACCGTTCCCGTATCTCGTTCAATTAAAATTGCCGATTTTGCCTCATCTGCTAATTCACTTTTTTTCTCTTCTGCTGCCACGAAATGAGGAAAAAGAATTGCTTGAATCATTATAAAAGCAACTACCCAATGGCTCCATCGCTTCATCTTACAACCCTCCAATATGTATTCATACTTTAGCATTTTTTGAAAAACTTACACCTATTGGCCTATTTTTTCCAACATAATCAAATTTATACAATTCCTAATTAGTTTTCATTGCTGAATGGTTTAGAAAATAGGAAACTGAAATAAAAATTGATCAATCTGCAATACAGGGGATCCAAACTGCAATACAATTAGGGGTAACTGCAAAACAAAGGGGTTAAACAGCAAAATAAGATCTCTTACTGAAAGTGACTTTACATAAATAAGAAATTAAAAATAGCTTTTCGATAGTATTTTTAGGATATCTATGTACAAATTTCACAGCTTTTTTACACTTTCGGTCCTTTTACTTATACTTTCACCGAATTGTTTTGTAGTTTCTGCCATTTGGTTTGCACTTTCGATACAAAATACAGTGAGGAAGTTTAAAAAATTATCGTTTAATTAATAAACCCCAAAAGGACTTTGTGCCTTTTGGGGTTCCTTTGATTATTCTGTAATTTCTCCATAGATTAGCGTTGGTGCTTCTACTTTTTCTTTGGAGATTCGAATGTTGTTGTAAAGTTTCTGCTTAATTTGCTCGATGTCTTCGAAGTTACTATGAATGGTGACAAGGGATTCGCCTTTTTGGACATAATCACCAATTTTTTTACGTAATACAAGACCGACCGCTAAGTCAATTTGCGATTCTTTAGTCGCGCGTCCGGCACCTAGAAGCATGGCCGCTGTTCCGATTTCGTCGGCAACGATTTCTGAAACATAGCCATCTTCTTTGGCTTCGAGTTCCACGACATATTTTGCTTGTGGAAGACGTTCTGGATGGTCGACAACGGATGGGTCGCCACCTTGTGCTTGTAAAAACTTTTTAAACGTTTCTAGAGCTGATCCATCTTCAATGACTTGTTGGAGTTTTTGACGAGCTTCTTCCAGAGAATCAGCTTTTTCTGCTAAATATACCATATGGCTACCTAGCGTTAAGCAAAGCTCAGTTAAATCTTTCGGTCCTTTTCCAGAAAGGGTATCGATTGCTTCTTTTACTTCTAGCGCATTTCCGATCGCATATCCAAGTGGCTGACTCATATCAGAAATAACCGCCATCGTTTTACGACCTACATTGTTTCCGATATTGACCATCGCTTGGGCTAATTCCTTCGCTTCTTCCAGCGTTTTCATAAAGGCGCCTGCACCAGTTTTAACGTCAAGGACGATCGCGTTCGCTCCCGCCGCAATTTTTTTACTCATAATAGAGCTTGCAATCAACGGAATACTATTAACAGTTGCTGTTACGTCACGTAGAGCATAAAGCTTTTTGTCCGCTGGCGTTAAGTTGCCGCTTTGACCGATGACGGCTAATTTGTTTTCGTTCACAAGACGAATAAAATCGTCATTTTCGATTTCTACGTGGAATCCTGGTACAGCTTCTAATTTGTCAATCGTTCCACCGGTATGACCTAATCCTCGGCCGCTCATTTTCGCTACTGGAACACCAAGAGATGCCACTAGAGGACCAAGAACAAGTGTTGTTGTATCACCGACGCCTCCTGTGGAATGCTTGTCAACTTTAATTCCTTCAATCGCTGACAAATCAATTTGGTCACCGGATTCAACCATCGCCATCGTTAAATCGGCACGTTCACGCTCCGTCATGCCTTGGAAAAACACAGCCATCGTAAACGCGCTCATTTGGTAATCAGGAATCGTTCCTTCCGTATATCCTTTAATAATAAATTGGATTTCTTCTGTCGTTAATTCATGGCCATCACGTTTTTTTTCAATTAAATCTACCATCCGCATATCGTTTCACTCCACCCTTACTTATTGATTGATCGTACAATTTCTTTTACATATGTTAAGAAGTTTTGGCGAACTTTTTCCGTTGTTTCAATGACTTCATCGTGCGTTAATGGTTGATCTAAAATACCTGCTGCCATATTGGAAATACAAGAGATGCCTAACACTTTCATGCCCATATGGCGAGCAACAATGACTTCTGGAACGGTGGACATACCAACCGCATCTGCTCCTAATGTACGAAGCATGCGTACTTCCGCGGGTGTTTCATAAATCGGACCGGTATTGGCGACATAGACTCCTTCACGTACCGGAATGTTTAACTTTTGAGCAATTTCTTTCGCTAATTGACGATATTCTTTATCGTACGCTTCAGACATATCCGGAAAGCGTGGTCCAAATTTAGAATCGTTTGGTCCTATTAATGGGTTGCCTCCCATATTATTGATATGATCGGTGATAATCATTAAGTCGCCTGGTTCAAATGATTCGTTAACGCCTCCGGCTGCATTTGTGACAATGAGCGTTTGAACCCCAAGCTGTTTCATGACACGAACTGGGAACGTTACTTGTTGAAAGGAGTAACCTTCGTAATAATGGAACCGTCCTTGCATGGCGACGACTTTTTTTCCACTTAATTCACCAAAAACAAGCTGACCTTTATGGCCTTCTACCGTAGAAACCGGGAAATTAGGAATTTCATTGTAAGGAATCACCACTGGATTTGTAATTTCTTCTGCTAACACGCCAAGTCCAGAGCCAAGGATTAAGCCAATTTCCGGCGCATCGGCATATTTTTCTTTTAAATATTGGGCCGCATGTTGTACTGCTTCGTAATTCATGGATGGACACTCCTTTATTTATTTCAACAGTTGTAAGAAACTTTTTCCGTATTTTGGCATCGTTACGCCAAAGTTTTCAGCAACGGTCGCCCCAACATCAGCGAATGTTTCCCGAAGTGGAAGTTCTTTTCCGCTGTTCATTCTTGTTGAGTAGACAAGTAATGGTACATATTCACGCGTATGGTCAGTTCCGTGATGTACTGGGTCATTTCCATGGTCAGCCGTAATAATTAATAAATCATCATCCGTCATTTTTTCAAACACTTCTGGTAAACGGGCATCAAATTCTTCTAACGCTTTTCCGTACCCAATCGGATCACGACGATGCCCATATAACGCATCAAAATCAACTAAATTAATAAAGCTAAGTCCTGTAAAGTCTTTATCAAAAGTAGCAATAAATTTATCCATTCCGTCCATGTTTGATTTCGTGCGGATGGCTTCTGTTACCCCTTCACCGTCATAAATGTCGGAAATTTTACCGATTGCAATAACGTCGTAGTTCGCATCCTTTAATTCATTCATCACCGTACGATCAAACGGTTTTAACGCATAGTCATGACGGTTCGCCGTACGGGTAAAGTTTCCTGGCTCCCCGATGAACGGACGAGCAATAACACGTCCGACCATATATTTTTCATCTAAGGTAAGTTCACGGGCAATTTCACAAATGCGATAAAGCTCTTCTAGCGGAATTACTTCTTCGTGTGCCGCGATTTGCAACACTGAATCAGCAGATGTGTACACGATCAGAGCCCCTGTTTCCATATGCTCTTCGCCAAGCTCTTCAATAATCGCCGTACCGCTTGCTGGTTTATTTCCAATCACTTTTCGACCGGTTTTTTCTTCTAATTGTTGAATTAATTCTTGTGGAAAGCCTTCCGGGAACACTTGGAACGGGGTAGATATATTAAGTCCCATAATTTCCCAATGACCCGTCATCGTATCTTTTCCTGCGGAAGCTTCTTTCATTTTCGTATAGTACGCCATCGGTGCGTCCGCTTTCGGTACCCCTTTAATTTCGCGAATGTTGGATAAACCTAATTTCGCCATGTTCGGCATGTTAAGGCCGTTCATTTTTTCCGCAATGTGTCCTAACGTATCTGCTCCTTTATCGTTATACTTCTCAGCGTCTGGTGCTTCACCGATCCCTACTGAATCCATAACGATGAGATGAATACGCTTATATGTAAAATCAGCCATGTACCTTCACTCCTTAAGTAAACGTTGTACCTTTATCTACCATATTTCCTAAAATTCGTTCTAACTTAAAGCGGTTACATCAAGTTACAAGATTATCTTTCCCAAACGTTTAGGAACGAAACAAATCTATCATATGGTCAGAAGTCTGACAACATTATTGTATTAAAAAGGGGAACCGGTGACAAGGAAAAAAAGCCGCTTCCCCTTTAATTTCTTTATCATTTTTCCTTTATCTTCCTCTTACGCCCGCGGATGAAATTGGGAATACACGTCTTTTAATCTCATTTTCGTTACATGGGTATAAATTTGGGTCGTCGAAATATCCGCATGTCCTAACATTTCTTGAACTGCGCGTAAATCCGCTCCGTTTTCTAACAGGTGGGTAGCAAACGAATGGCGCAACGTGTGCGGGGTTAAATCTTTTTCGATATTCGCTTTCTTGGCTAGTCCTTTTAATATTTTCCAAAATCCTTGTCGAGTGAGGCGTCTGCCGTGATGATTTAAAAATAAGGCCGAAGTTGTTTCTTTCCGGGAAACGAGCTGAGGGCGTCCTTTTTGTAAGTACCGTTCGAGTGCTTCTGTCGCCACTCTTCCGATTGGAATGATGCGCTCTTTGTTGCGCTTCCCTATGCAGCGAACAAATCCCATTGTTAAATGAATATCGTCCATATTCAAACTAATGAGTTCGCTCACTCGTAGACCGGTCGCATAAAGTAGCTCGAGCATCGCTTTGTCGCGAATGCCGATTGGTGTTTGTACGTCCGGTGCCTCTAACAATGACTCGACTTCTTGAATGTTCAATACTTTCGGTAAGGTTCGTTCCGTTTTTGGTGTTTCAATATGAAACGTAGGATCTTGTTCTGTCACTTTTTCGCGTAATAAAAATTGATGGAACGACCGAATAGACGCTACTTGTCGAGCAATCGTTTTCGATGATTTGTTTTGCGTTTTTAAAAAATCTAAATAATGGACAATATGGAATCTCGTTACATCATTTAAGGATGAAATTTGCTCAACCTTTTGTAAATACTGAATATACCCTTTTAAATCTCGTTCATACGATACGACCGTGTTTTTCGCTAATCTTTTTTCCACGATTAAAAAATGAATAAAATCTTTTAATTGATCTTCCACGGTATTCTACTCCCCATCCATAAAATACAATAATAATCGTTCATACCAGTTCATATTCTCTTCCAATCGGAACACTTTGACGGCCGCTCCTTCTGGCTCGTCGTAACGGTGCATATTTTCATATTCTTCATTGATCCACTTAAAACCGAAATAAAACAAGACGGTGCTCCCGGTAAATAAAACAAAGACTTTGAGTGTTTGCCAAACTAGCTTAATATAATATTTCATCCCGTTTTCCTCCTATTCCTTCTTATATACAAGCTATGCCAGAAGAAACGGGATTTATACTTTTAATAAGGTGATAAATAAAAAACCTTTTCTAGTGAGAAAAGGCTTTACAATTTCAATCTTGTTCGTCTTCATTTTTTTCTTGACAACGAAAGCAAATCCCATGGAACGTTAGACGATGGTCCTTAATTTTAAACTTCCAATCTCGTTCGACAATCGTTTCAACATCCCCCAATAAATCTTCTTGAATTTCGTCTACTGCTCCACATTCGATACAAACAAGATGATGATGGAAATGGGCTGCACCTTCTTGACGTAAGTCGTAGCGCGAAACCCCGTCCCCAAAGTTTATTTTGTCCACAATTTTTAATTCCGTAAGCAGTTCGAGTGTGCGATACACCGTCGCCAATCCAATTTCAGGATACTTTTCTTTAACGAGGAGGTATACATCTTCGGCACTTAAATGATCTTCTTCATGTTCCAACAACACTCGAACGGTTGCTTCACGCTGGGGCGTCAATTTATAGCTAGCAGAATGTAATTGTTTTTTAATTCGTTCTAACCGACTTTCCATAATTCGTCCCTCCCTCGTCGCTGTCGTATTTATTATATCAAATGCGGGAGGTTTAGCAAACAAGAATTATTCTAAACAAGAATAAATAATTTTTATTAAGTAATAATTATTTTAATTCAATGAAGAAATGACCGCTTTCATTAATGCTGGGGAAAGATAGGCTTCAATACTAGAAGCTAAGGTGATTCCAACGAAAGCGATAATTAGGCAAAAAACATACTTCACAAATAGCGGGAAAAAAGAAATAGAATACGACGGTCGTTGGACAATTTTTTTGATCAGTTGAAGGGAAAAACCTACGGCCACCGCAGACATAAAAATAAACAGCGGGATGATGAATAAGTTTTGCGGAAGAACGGTGGCAAAGGACAACATAAATCCTTTCCAGCCCATTTGATGAACGAGAAAGCCGACTGAAAATCCCACCACTAATCCTTTTAAAAACAGCAATATCAATATTATTGGTAAGCCAATAATCGAGATGCCTAACATCCACATTAGCCCTAAGTATTTCGCATTATGCAAAAAGCTTAAGCGAAACAAGTCTTCACTGGCCGCTACTTTCCCATCCGACACTTGTCCGAAAAATTCGTTTAAATAGTAAAACAAATCCTCTTTTTGTGAGAACGATAAACTATTGACGACAATTGCTCCGAAGAGGATGCCCATAAAAAAAAGAATCATGACAAATACGTAAATTGCTGCGTGTTCATTCATATGTTCAAGCAACGGTTGGTTCCGGAATCGCTTTCGCATTGAAATTCCTCCCTAAGGATACTCTAGTACAACGTATGCTCGTTCCTTAAGGGATATGATTTTTTCTTCTACTTCTCCTATTGATAGATTACCAGAATATTGCTATTATTTTATTAATTTTCACCAACAAAGGAGGCGTTTACATGAATCCCATCATGATCCCTTTTCCAGACCGAATCGAATCCGAACGCTTATATATTCGGCCTGCCCTACCTGGGGATGGAGAAGTCGTCCATCAGGCAATCGTCGAATCACGCAAGGAGTTAAAAGAATGGCTCCCCTTTGCCCAAAAGGAGCAAACGAAAGCCGAAGTCGAAATAAATATCCGAAAAGCTTACAGTGAATTTATTACACGGGAAGATATTCGCCTACATATCTTTCGTAAAACCGATGACGAATTTATCGGTTCAACTGGACTTCATCGTATAAATTGGGACGTGCGAAAATTTGAAATCGGATATTGGATTCATACGAAGCATACAGGACATGGATATATGACGGAAGCAGTAAAACGGTTAACAGCGTTTGTGTTTGACGAATTAGACGGCAATCGGGTCGAAATTCGCTGCGATCCTGAAAACATTCGTTCACGCGCCATTCCGGAACGATTAGGGTTTACGTTAGAAGGCATTTTACGAAACGATTCGCTTTCTGCTGAGGGGACTTCGTTACGTAGCACGTGCGTTTATTCGGTTTTAAAAGATGAGTGGAACGAACTAAGAAAGTAGATTATAAAAGTGAAAGTTCGTAAAGCCGCTTTAACAGACTACGAAAAACTAAAACCGGTACATACGGAAGTTCATAAACTTCATGTACAAGAGAGACCTGATATTTATCAACGAACGGACGAGACGTTAGATTATGCGTATTTTCAAGAACTGGTCGAAAGTCATGATGGCTGTATTTTCGTCATTGAAAACGGAAATGAAATTGTCGCGTTTACGTTTTTACGAAAACGTGTAACGCCAAATCGAACAATTTTATCAAAAAAGGCACTATGTATTTATGGAAGACCTTGGTGTCACAAAAAGCTACCAAGGACAAGGTTTAGGAAAATTACTGTTCCAACAAGCCGTTCAATTCGCTAAAGAAGTTGGTGCAGAAAGTTTAGAACTTGGTGTGTGGGAATTCAATCAACATGCGATTAAATTTTACGAAGCGATGGGAATGACAACCCAAGCGAGAAAAATGGAATACAAACTACGTAACTAGATTAAAATGAAAGCTTGAGGAATCGTGTCCTCAAGCTTTTTTATGTCTATTCCTTCTTGTTTAACAATTGTTGCAATCGTAAAAACTGCACGGCAAAAACGGTTTTCGCATCGTAGATCCGCCTTCCTTCTATCAGCTGCTCCGCTTCTTCGAGTGTCACTTCTAACAGTTCCACAAATTCGTCTTCATCTAGTTCTTTTTTTGTATCAAGTTTTCGTAATTTTTTAGCCAAAAAGACGTGAACGATTTCATCTGCGAACCCTGGTGATGTGTAAAAGGAAATGACATGCTCCATTTTTTCACACGTATACCCGGTCTCTTCCTCTAATTCCCGTATCGCTGTTTTTTCTGGCTCTTCTCCCGGCTCCAGCTTCCCTGCTGGAATTTCGATAAGTGTCCGCTCTAACGCTTTCCGATATTGCTCGACCATAACAAGTTTGTTGTCGGCCGTTAACGCGATGACAGCGACTGCCCCCGGGTGTTTAATGAGTTCGCGTGTCGATGTCTTCCCATTTGGTAATTCCACGGTATCGACTTGTAAGGAAATGACTCTCCCCTGAAAAATCGGTTCTGTTTTTACTGTTTTTTCTTCAAATTTCTTCATCCCATTCACTCCCGGTCTTTTACGGTTTAAATTCTCATACATTTTACCATACTTGGGATGGAGGCGATGAGATGAAAGTATATATTCATAAAAAAGGAATTACGCTCACCGGAAAAGCATGGGAAATTCGGCATCAGTTAAAACGGATGAACAAGCGTTATAAGCGCGTGATAGATTTTGTTGAACAAATGTATCCGAAATAGGCATTTTCCTATTCATTCCTTTCTTTTTCCTTTATCATGGGGATGAAGAAGCCTTTGTAAAGGAGGAAGAAAGGTTTGGAACGACGTCAATTAGGAACATCGGATTTGTATGTATCGAAAATGGGCTTAGGCTGTATGTCTCTTGGGACCAACCAGGCGCACGCAGAATCCATCATTAAAGCGGCATTAGAAGCAGGCATCAATTATTTTGATACGGCTGATTTGTACGATTTTGGGATGAACGAAGAAATTGTCGGGAAATCTTTACAACCTGTACGAGACGAGGTCGTAATCGCCACGAAAGTTGGAAATAGATGGAACGAGCAAAAAGACGGTTGGCGATGGGATCCTTCAAAAGCGTATATTAAAGAAGCGGTAAAAGATAGCTTGCGTCGTCTTCGTGTCGACTACATCGATTTGTATCAATTGCACGGCGGGACGATTAACGACCCAATTGACGAAACGATTGAAGCGTTTGAAGAATTAAAAGAAGAAGGGCTCATTCGGTATTACGGCATCTCGTCCATCCGACCAAACGTGATTCAAACGTATGCCGAGCAATCCAATATCGTTTCTAATATGATGCAATACAGCCTATTGGATCGTCGTCCCGAAGAATGGTTTCCTTTATTACAAGAAAAAAATATTTCGGTCATTTGTCGAGGACCTTTAGCCAAAGGCCTGTTGACTACGGAAGGCTGGAGTAAAGCATCTGAAAAAGTTCGCCAAGAAGGCTATTTAGATTACTCCCCAGAAGAATGCCAAGAACTTATTACCCAGTTAGAAGAAAAATTTAACGATTCCCGTACATTAAATGAAGTTGCCTTGCAATTTTGTTTACGACACGAGGCGGTAGCAGCTGTCATTCCTGGGGCTAGTTCAGTGGAACAACTAAAAGAAAATATTCGAGCGGCAGAAAGTTCCGCTTTGTCGGATGAAGAATACGAGATTCTTCGTGAAATTACGAAAGAACAAAAATATACGGCACATCGGCCATAACGAACTTAGCCCCTCCTATATATAGGAGGGGTTTAACAAATTTTTAGCATTTTATTATAGTTAGTTAGCGTCAAGGCAGAAAGTAGTCTCAAAATTATTATAACCTGGATGTCTTAACACTATGAATCTACTTAAAATCTTTCCAATTCAAATTGCTTTCGTTCAGCAATTCTTCAAACGTTTTATTTTTCTCCCGTTGTATCCGTTCTTCACGCTTTCTCCTCTCTTCTTCCACTTTTCGTTGTTGTTCGGCTTTTTCAAGTTCTTTTTTTGCTTCTTTTAGCTTTTGCAGCATGTCTGTATGTAAATGGTCTTTTAAAGTAGTGTTGGAATCAGTTGATGTTTGCTTTTTCCCCTTCATGGTTGAAACTCCTTTTTTCTTTGATTAATTCATTAAGTAGGTATTTTAATTAAATCAGGTTTGGCGTATTTTTTAAAGTCCAGTGTTTCGAGCAAACGCTCAATCAAAAAGCATGTGAACGGACCCATTCACATGCTTTTTCCAGTTGAACTCTTTTTGAGATATGTTTAAACTCTCTAATAACATTAATAAGCGTCGGTTACTAGTTCTTCGGAAATGATTAATTCCGGTTCTGTAGAAGCTACTACATCTTCTACCGTAAAACCTTTCGCGACTTCTTTTAAGACAAGTCCTTTTTCCGTAACATCTATCACCGCTCGTTCTGTAATGATGCGATTGACAACCCCTTTTCCGGTTAACGGTAACGAACATTGCTTTAAAATTTTCGGTTCGCCATTTTTGTTCACATGCTCCATAATGACGATAATTTTCCGGGCACCGTGTACCAAATCCATCGCGCCGCCCATCCCTTTAATCATCTTTCCAGGAATCATCCAATTGGCTAAGTCGCCGTGCTCAGATACTTCCATGCCTCCAAGAATCGCAACATCGATATGACCGCCGCGAATCATCGCAAACGATTCGGCACTATCGAAGTATGCCGCTCCTGGGATGGCCGTCACCGTTTCTTTTCCGGCATTAATTAAATCGGCATCTACTTCTTCTTCCGTTGGGTATGGCCCGATGCCAAGAAGGCCGTTTTCCGATTGTAAAACGACTTGTTTGTTATCTGAAATAAAGTTTGCTACTAATGTTGGCATCCCGATCCCAAGGTTGACGTAAAAGCCATTTTCGATTTCTTTTTCCGCTCGTTTCGCAATTTTTTCGCGCACTAGTGCTTTATCCATGTTCGCTCCCCCTTTATTTTCTCGTTGTCCGCCGTTCGATTCGTTTTTCTTGCTTGCCTTGAATCAATTTTTGTACGTAAATGCTTGGCGTATGAATGAAGTTTGGATCGAGTTCGCCCACCTCGACCAGTTCTTCTACTTCAGCGATTGTTACTTTTCCGGCAGCGGCAATCATCGGGTTAAAGTTACGGGCCGTTTTGTTGTACACTAAGTTCCCCATTTTGTCGCCCTTCCATGCCCGAACTAAGCTAAAATCAGCGGTTAACGCTTCTTCTAACACGTACTCTTTACCGTTAAACGTACGAATTTCTTTTCCTTCGGCAATTGGTGTTCCGACTCCAGCTGGTGTATAAAACGCCGGAATGCCTGCTCCACCGGCACGAATTTTTTCCGCTAACGTCCCTTGTGGAATAAGCTCTACTTCAATTTCCCCTGCTAAGACTTGTCGTTCAAATTCTTTATTTTCTCCAACGTAGGACCCAACCATTTTCTTAATTTGCTTGTTTTGAAGAAGCAAACCAAGTCCCCAATCGTCAACACCACAGTTATTAGAAATCACTGTTAAGTCTTTCACGCCTTTTTCGACAAGGGCGAGAATTAAATTTTCTGGAATTCCGCACAGTCCGAAGCCACCGACCATAATGGTTGCTCCGTCATGAATATCTGCAACTGCTTCTTGAAAGGAAGTGTAAATTTGTTTCATGTTTCCGCCTCCTATTCTGCTAATTCAACTATGGTTGCTACCCCTTGTCCTCCACCAATGCACAAGGTAGCTAGTCCTTTTTTCGCCTTTCTTCGTCTCATTTCATGAATTAACGTGACTAAAATTCTGGCTCCACTAGCTCCGATTGGATGACCTAGGGCAATGGCTCCACCATTAACGTTTAAAATGTCTCGATTTAAACGAAGTTCCCGATCAACCGCTAACGATTGTGCCGCAAACGCTTCGTTCGCTTCTATGAGTTCAATGTCCTCCGTTGATAGCGATGCTTTTTCAAGGACTTTTTTCACAGCAGACACTGGGCCGATTCCCATAATGGATGGATCGACACCTGCTGACGCATTCGCTTTAATGGTCACGAGCGGCTTAATTCCAAGTTCTTCTGCTTTTTTCTTTGACATAACAACAACGGCAGCTGCTCCATCGTTAATACCAGACGCATTTCCTGCTGTAACACTACCGTCTTTTTTAAACGCTGGTTTCAAAGACGCTAACTTCTCCACCGTTGTTCCTTTTCGTGGATACTCGTCTTGTTCAAAAACGATTGGATCACCTTTTCGTTGTGGAATGACGACAGGTACGATTTCTTCTTTAAACTTTCCTTCTTCGATTGCTTTGGCAGCTTTTTCTTGACTCCACGCCGCAAATTCGTCTTGTTCTTCTCTTGTAATTTTGTATTTATCACATAAATTCTCAGCGGTAATCCCCATGTGATAATCGTTAAAGGCACACCATAAGCCGTCGGAAATCATGCTATCCACGAGCTTTTGGTCACCCATTTTAAACCCGTTACGGGCATTTTTTAATAAATAAGGGGCCCGGCTCATATTTTCCATTCCACCAGCGACAACGATTTCGGCATCACCAGCGACAATCGCCTGGGTGGCTAAATGAACCGCTTTTAGTCCAGATCCACACACTTTGTTTATCGTCATTGAGGAAACGCTTTCAGGTAGACCCGCTAAAATAGCTGCTTGTCGAGCTGGATTTTGCCCAAGACCTGCTTGCAGCACATTCCCCATAATGACTTCATCAACTTGCTCCGGCTTGACACCTGCCTTCGCAAGAGCTTCTTGAATGACCGTTGCTCCAAGCTTTGGCGCTTCCACATCTTTAAGCGCCCCGTTAAAGCTTCCGATCGCAGTACGAACAGCGCTGACAATCACGACCTCTTGTTGTGACACGACTCCATCCCCCTTGCAAAAAAATAGTACCAATGCTTTTTATTCGATATGCATAATTAAAATTCCTTTAATTTTATAAAAAATTCTATTATTCTTGCTTTTTGCAAATTTTTCTTCCTACAATAAAGTGAGAATCAAAGGGGGAGATGAGAATGATTTCGTTACCAAAAAAAGTGACCATCATTGAAGTTGGACCACGGGATGGGTTACAAAATGAGGGGCAATTCGTCCCAACTAATGTGAAGGTAGCGTTTATTCAGGCGCTAAAAAAAGCTGGCTTTACCGAAATGGAATTAACTTCGTTTGTATCTCCAAAATGGGTGCCGCAAATGAAAGATGCGGCCGAAATCGTTGACCGTTGTCGAGACGACCTTCGAAATATCGTTCTTGCTCCAAATCGCAAGGGGATTGAACGTGTGCTTGAATCGAATTGTCAAGCCGTAGCAGTGTTTGTAGGTGTAAGTGATACGTTTAATAAGAAAAATATTAATAAATCAACCGCTGAAAGCATGGCCGAGCTTGTGCCGCTTATTCATGAGTTGAAAGAGCGCGGCTTGTTTGTTCGGGCGTGCATCTCGACTGCCTTTTATTGTCCATATGAAGGAAAAGTGGACCCAGACCGAACCGTTCAATTGTGTGAACAATTCGTTGAAGCCGGTGTCGATGAACTAAGCGTGGCGGATACAATCGGCATGGCGACACCGCTCGAATCATACGCTCTTTTTTCTAAAATGAAAGATTCGTTTCCTTCTGTGTTGCTAACCGCTCACTTCCATGATACGCGTGAAATGGCCTTAGCCAATATTTTCGCTGCCCTTCAAGCCGGTGTCGACCGCTTCGATTCTTCGGTTGGCGGATTAGGAGGATGTCCGTTTGCAAAAGGCGCTACTGGAAACGTCGCTACGGAAGATGTCGTGTATATGCTGGAGCGTATGGGCATCGAAACGAACATTGATTTACAGCAACTGATAGAAGCGTTACGAATCGTTGAACCGTATCTTTCCCGGGAATTGACAAGCGGGTATTATCGACTGCATAAGCAAGAATAATTTTTCATTGGCTGTTCATCCTAATGAGGAATACGTATCAGGAGGGATGAGCATGAGCCAAAAACGAGAGAAAGGATTTTCCCAAAAAGGAAAACCGACGGCCGATACTACAAAACAAACCATGGCAGCAGAAGATTTAGAAACAGCCATTCATCCTCGAAAGAGACAAAATAGCACTCAATAAGGATGGATGGTTCGAACACTATCGGCCTGCAGTCGGTAGTGTTTTCTTTTTATCTTAACTATATTAGGTGATGAACATGAAAAAATGGGTGCCAATTGTCGGTGGTTCTGCTTTAGCGGTTACTTCTCTTATTACGTATTTTTCCCATCAAATGATGTACATAAAGAAAAAAGAAGAAAAACTCATTCTCAATCGTGATCAACAGCGAAAATTATGCTCGCTTACTGATTTTGACGCGTTACCGAAAGAGGAGGTATGGGTCAATTCGCCTTTCGGCTACCGAATAAAAGCGGTATTTGTCGAACCACACGAAACGAAATGGTACGTCGTGTTTTGCCATGGGGTAACGGAATGTAAATGGAGCTCGATTAAATATATGAATTTATTTTTACAACGCGGATTTAACGCGGTCATTTATGATCATCGCCGCCACGGGGAATCAGGTGGTAAAACAACGAGCTACGGTCATTACGAAAAATACGATTTACAAGCGGTGATTCATACGTTGCTTCGTAAAAGAGGCCCTGACGTCCGGTTCGGCATTCACGGGGAGTCGATGGGGGCGGTCACTATGCTTCTTTACGCCGGAATGTTTGAAGATTGCGCTCAATTTTACATTGCCGATTGCCCTTTTTCCGATTTTGAAGAACAGCTTCTTTATCGGATGAAAAAGGAATATAAAGTATCGTCTCGGTTGCTACTTTCATTAACGGACAGGCTTCTCCGCCTGCGAGATGGATATTCGGTGAAAGACGTTTCCCCACGTCGCATCGTCGATCGCATATCGGCTCCGGTGTTGTTTATTCATAGTGAAAAAGATGACTACATTCTTCCTTCGATGACGAAAGAACTGTACGAACGAAAAAAAGGCCCGAAGCAACTGTTTTTAGCAACCGATGGAGTTCACGCTGAAGCGCTGTTTAAAAATCGGGAAGCGTATGAACAGGCGATTGATCAATTTTTACATACGTATGTCTTTAGTACTTCGGTTGAAAGTTGATGTTTCAAGTCATCCGGTGAGACGTATTCTTACTGTTTTTTTGTTCGGTCTTTTTAGAGCAAGCAGATTTTTTGCTCTTAAGTACGTAGGATTTCTCTTAACATGTAATTTTTTCTCTTAACCACAGCAAATTTGCTCTTAACTTGTGAGTTTTTGCTCGCTACCACGGCAAATTTGCTCTTAGATGCTGTCCTTATTAGTACTTTTCCTTTTATATTTTTACAGATTAAACCTTTCCGTTATGTTCTTTATGGAAAATTACCTCCGCGAACGAAACCTCAGCTTGCATTTTTTGTCGTTTCCTTTTACCATCAGAAAAGTAGGGGTTTTTTAAGTGTGAAAGGGTGGTTTTTCATGACGAAAGTCCAAATTAAAGTGAACGATAACGGTTCGTTCCGCGTTACGGGAGATGTTGAATTAATTGACGCAGAAGGAAACAAATTCGAAACGAAGCAAGTATTTTCTTTATGCCGTTGTGGACTTTCATCTAAAATGCCATTTTGCGATGGATCCCACAAAGGAAAATTTGAATCCGTTGTTCGCGCTCCTAAGCCAGAACAGGAAGCGTAAAGAAGAGCTGTCGCCTATTCCGACAGCTCTTCTTCATGAAACCGGATATCGACAATGTTAGCTAGCGGAACAACCCATCGTTCGGAGAAGTTGTCTTCTACATGTAGCGTCTGTTTCAGGGTATCTACTCGAACAATCGTCCCGATGAGCGGGCGATACTGGTGGTCGTCATAATGTGTAATGACGACTCGTTTTCCTGAGTGTAACGCTTCTTCTGTAATTTCGTTCATCTTTTCCAATGCTTGTTCGTCGACCGTAATTGGTTGTTCATAGCTATCTTCCTTCGCCCAGTTGCGCAGCATTTTTACATGCTCCGGAAGCATCATCGACGTCCACTTAATTCGTCCACGATCTCGAATCATTGGCCCCCCTCCTTCGTTTTCTTTAGGCATGGCAATCGGATGTTCCACATACCCTCTATGCTTTATGACCGCCAACTAATTTAGCCCGCAGACGAGCCGTTCCTGCGCTTGTATACGAAACGGAACGTAACAGCGCAGCGGAACCGTACCGACTACGAATAGCGTCCATCGTATACCCTAGCTCTCGTTTTTTCCACAAATTCGGTTCAAATAGGCGCAGCTGGAGCATATCATCGTCTACGACATTGGAAAGCGCCACCGATATTTGCCGAACCGTCTTGTTTCGATAATGTTCTTCAAATAGCTGTAAGCACGTTCGGTACAAATCCATCGTCACGTTTGTTGGCTCACTCATCGTTTTGGAGCGGTAAAAGCCGCCTCCTAATTCGTCTTGACTGTACCCGATGCCTAAACTCACCGTTCGTCCCGCCTTCCGATGCGTCCGCGCACGCCGTGCCACTTCTTCACACATTTCGAGAATGACGTGCTTAATTTCCTCTTTGTCTTTATAATCACGTAATAAAATTTGACTTTTTCCAAAGCTAATTTGCCCTTCCATAATCGGTGCTCCGATTTCAGACAAATCGACGCCCCACGCATGATAGTACAGCTGATTGCCCATGATTCCGAACTTCGCTTCCAGCTTGTGCAAGTCGTACTTAGCCAGTTGGCCAACAGTAAAAATCCCCATTCGATTGAGCGTTCGCTCCAAACGCTTGCCGATTCCCCACATTTCACTTAACGGCTGAACCGGCCATAGCTTTCTCGGCACATCTTCGTACGTCCATTCAGCAATCCCGGTTTTTTTCGCTTCTAAATCTAAACACAATTTAGACATCAGCATGTTCGGACCGATACCAATGGCGCAAGGAAGTTGAAATTCTCGCTCCATTTCGTCGCGAATTTTTTCCGCAATCGTCCAGGCACTTCCCCACAGCTGACTCGTACCGTCCACTTTAATAAAACTTTCATCTACGCTGTACGTATGAATCGCTTCTTTCGGAACGTACCGATGAAACAGCTTCGTCAGTTCGGTCGAAATTCGTAAATACGTCGCCATTTTCGGTTCAACAATTTTAATACGCGGGTCATTTGGAATTTCAAATAGGCGGGAACCTGTTTTCACACCAAATTCTTTTTTTAACCGCGGAGACGCCGCCAGCACCACGCTTCCTTTCCGATCGATGTCCCCAACCACTGCTAAGTAACACGTTTGTGGATCCAGCCCGAGCATAACAGCCGAACAACTAGCGTAAAAACTTTTCATGTCGATGCACAAAATTTGCTGTTTTGGTAAACAACTATAATCGACAGTCATGCTCCCACCTCTTTACGTAAAATACGAACACTTGTTCTTATTCTATTCATAATAGTATGCGAATATACGTTCGATTGCAACTGGTACTTTTTTCTTATCTGTATAGTTGTTTTGGCGCATAAGGCCTGATGTTAGCTCCTAAGAAAACTGATTGGGTACATAGCGGCTTATAGAACGCAGCATTTGGCATTTGGTACATAAAAAATCTAATTTAGTACATAGCAATAAATAGGATATATTTATCGGCGATCTAAACTTCCTTATGAGCTGCCAGGACTCAAAATTTTACTTTTCGACGAAGAAAACTGATATAATCAAACAAGGAGATGATCGTATGGAGCAAAAGTTAATTGAAAAAATGATTCGCAATTGCTTTATGCAATATGAATACGGCCGCGGGGATGTACTGCTTAGCGATGAGGATTTAATAGCGCTATGTCAACGGGTCATTGAAGAAAAACAACATTGCCCGGAAGCGGATGTACACGAGGTTGTGCAAGATGTCGTGTATGAATTTTTAACAACGTAATACAAAAAACGCTAGGGATGGGATCACCTAGCGTTTTTGTATAAGAACTACAAAAAATTTTTTTAAAAAAACGGATTCTATTAGCAATATTTCTAAAATGAGACGTCCAATAACAACCCCATTGATAGGTATTGTACCCGTTTACTCGATTTAAAAATTGTTGCATCGGCAAGTCCTTATTTCACTTGAAAACCGTATTATGCCCTTAGATGGCGTTTTTGCACCGAGAAATGTCAATATGCACTCATTTGCGAACTACTGAACAATCAACCTCATTAATGTGTTAACAAAAGTGCCCCCTACCACAGAGAACACCTTTGTTACAAATACCTAGCTACTTTTTATTTTTGAAAAAACGCCCTTTTCCCCATTCGCTCGACAAGTGACGGGAACAATTGATACAGCTTACTACCGACATTCATCCATCTTGGCATGTTGATCTCACGGCGGTTCGTTCCTAAACAAGCAATGACCGCTTCGGCTACTTGTTCGGGGCGAAGCATCCATCGTTTTACGTTTTTGACATACGTTCCGGACTCGTCGGCGATGGCAAAAAAGTCGGTATCAATCGGACCAGGGTTGACCGCTGTGACGAACACACCAAAAGCTTGAAGCTCGAGTCGGAGGCTATTGGTAAATCCTAACACCGCATGCTTCGTCGCTGCATAAACGCTCGATTTAGGGGTGGCGATTTTTCCGGCTTGGGAAGCAATATTGATAATGTGCCCACATTGATTCGCTTTCATATGGGGGATGACTTGTCGAGTGCAGGCGATGAGTCCTAACACGTTGACATCAAACATCCGGTGGACATCTTCCATCTTCATATCGACGATTTCTTGAAACAAACCGAAGCCAGCATTATTAATTAAGACATCAATCTTCGGAAACATGGTTAAAAGTTTCGTGAACACTTCTTCTACTTGGCGACTATCCGTCACATCCAACGCCATGACCGTCACGCTTCCTTGTTCTTGTTCGATTTGGTTTGCAATTTCCCGTAGTTTTTCTTCTCGGCGGGCCAGTAAAATCACATGGGCTCCGCACCCAGCGGCTAACAGCGCCATTTCTTTTCCAATCCCACTTGATGCACCGGTAATCACAACTCGTTTTCCTTTTAGCCAAGGATTTAGCATACCGTCCCTCCTTTACCGTACAACCTCATATACGAATACTCCATCATCGTTTCGGTGTGCTTGAATCTCTCCGTTATGTACTAAATAGTCTAATTGCCCTACTGTTTCCGATATGGTTAAGGTCAGCTGTTTTTCATAAACGGCCGGGAACAGTTGTTGACACACGTCAAAAGCAGTCATTGGTCGTTCTAACAGGAGTTTTTTTACTTGCATCGCACGCTCATGCTGACGTTCGAGCCGTCGTTTGATAAGCGCATGTACTTGGGTGACGTTCGGTCCATGTCCTGAATAGACGACATCGATTGGATACTGTAACAGCTTTTGCAACGATTCGTTGTACTGGAGTTGCGGTTTCGGACGTGGTAGCCCTGATACCTCAGGCGGCTCTAATAACGGATTAGACGAAATGGTGGCTAATACATGATCCCCTCCGATCAACCATCGTTTTTCCTCATGAAAAAGTCCGATTTGGCTCTGGGCGTGTCCTGGCGTCTCTAACACCGTCCAACCAGGTAAAAATGGCACTGATTCGCCTTCTTTGACGATCGACGTTAACGGGCGTTGACACGAATAGTCCAAGGTCCGTTTCATTTTTTCAAAATGCGACAACCACTTGTTCGGAATGCCACACTCAACAAATAATTGGCGATAAAATTGAGCGTATTCTTCCATAAACGCATCCGTCCGATATAGCCAGCGACGATTATACGAATGTCCGATGATTTCCAAGTCCTCATGAAACCAATCTAACAAACCGACATGGTCAGGATGATGATGGGTAACGACGACTTGCTCAATATCATCCGGTGTATACCCGAACATTGCTAATTGAGTCGTTAACGCTTCCCACGCTTCTTTCGTTTTCGGTCCGACATCGACCAGTGTCAATTTCTCCCCCTTCAGTAAAAAAACGTTCACATCTCCTACCGGAAAGGGGGTCGGCAGCGAGATTTTCAAAATTGCCTTTTCCTGCATTGTTCTCCCACCTAAGAATATTATTTTTATATAAAATTAACATCGTGAATTCACACCATATTAAAATTAGTGTACTTCACTTTCGGCCCACTGTCATTATTTTCACATAATACAAACAAAAAAACTTTACAAAATCAGATTTTTTCCTCTTGACAACTCCCTTGTCCATTCGGCATAATCACAATTAAACTTTTAAACTTTGATACGGAAAAACGAGCGATGAGTAAGACCAGTAAATGGAAGATGGCGCAAGAGAGTGAAACCCAGCGGCTGGAAGGTTTCATCGTCCTCTGTTCCATTGAACCTATCTTACGAGCTGTTAGGAAAACCTAAACGCGGAAAACCAGCGTTATCGGTTTCGAGTGCACAAAAGCTGTTCTTTTGTGAACTAAGGTGGTACCACGGAAGTTCCCCTTTCGTCCTTAAAGGATGAAAGGGTTTTTTATTTCGTAAAAACTACAGGAAAAAAGGGGTGTGAACATATGAAACGAATCGCTTTTATCGGCGCTGGCTCGATGGCGGAAGCGATGATTGCCGGTATGGTAAAAACAGGACTAGTAGAAAGTAAGAACATCATTGTCACCAATAAACACGATGAACAAAAATTACAGCGACTGGCACACACATACGGTGTTCGCATCACATATAATCGGGAGGAACTTTTTAAAGATACAGACATCATCGTGTTAGCCATGAAACCGAAAGACATTAAATCCGCTATAAGCGACATTCGTGATTATCTGAAAAAACATCACTTGCTCGTCTCCGTCTTGGCTGGAGTATCGTTACAAACGCTTGAAGAAGGCGTGGGCAAACAAATCCCAATTGTACGCGCGATGCCAAATACCTCAGCGACGATTCAAAAGTCCGCGACCGCTATTTCGTTTAACCGTTGGGTGAGTGAAAAACAAAAACAAATCGCCCGTGAATTATTTGCCGCGATTGGCCTTGTAACCGAAGTGGCCGAAGAACAACTCGATGCTGTAACCGGCTTATCCGGCAGTGGCCCAGCCTACATTTATTACATTGTTGAGGCGATGGAAGAGTCGGCTGAACAAATTGGCTTAGAAAAAGACAAAGCCAAACAACTTATTGTCCAAACGTTAATTGGCGCAGCTGAAATGTTATCGATGAGTGAAAAACAACCATCTGAACTTCGAGAAGCGGTAACGAGTCCAGGTGGAACGACAGAAGCCGGCATCCGCATGCTAGACCAACGTAAAGTAAAAGAAGCATTAATTGATTGTATTCAAGCTGCGACGAAACAATCAAAAACACTCGGTGAACGTCTTCGGGTCCTATAAATCACGAGCAACTCCTCCAAAAAGCATATTATTACCACTGAAACGGAACGATTGCTATACTGAATATGTATGTAATTTCCAATCAATGGAACGGAGGGATGAACATGACATTATTATTTTCACCATACACGCTTCGAGACGTGACGTTGAAGAATCGAATTGTCATGTCGCCAATGTGTATGTACTCAGCCACAGAAGGCGGAAAAGCGACGAATTGGCATCGCGTGCATTATGTATCACGAGCCATTGGGCAAGTAGGCTTAATTATGTTTGAAGCAACAGCTGTTACCCCAGAAGGTCGCATATCACCACAAGATTTAGGTATTTGGAGTGACGAACATATCGAAGGTCTCGCCTCAATCGTTAAAGAAATCCAAATGTACGGGGCCAAAACGGCGATCCAATTAGCCCATGCTGGACGGAAAGGTCGTGCTTCGAATACCATTTACGCCCCGTCGCCAATCCCGTTTACAGATAATGAGAAAGTACCAACAGAAATGACAAAAGAAGATATTCAAGAAACCATTAACGCCTTTCAACAAGGGGCACTCCGGGCAAAACAAGCGGGATTCGATATCATTGAACTTCACGGTGCTCACGGCTATTTAATCAACGAATTTCTTTCTCCATTAACGAACAAGCGTCAAGATGAATACGGTGGGTCACCGGAAAATCGATTCCGCTTTTTAAAAGAAGCGATTCTTGCTGTTCAAGAAGTTTGGGAAGGTCCTCTGTTTGTTCGGGTGTCTGCACACGACTATCAAGATGGGGGGCTTATGCCAAACGATTACGTCGTGTTTGCTAAGTGGATGAAAAAACTTGGGGTGGATGTAGTTGATGTCAGCTCCGGTGGTGTCGTCCCAGCATCGATTCATGCATATCCGAACTACCAAGTTCCGTTTGCTGAACAAATTAAGAAAGAAGCCGGTATCGCTACAGGGGCAGTGGGAATGATTACGACTGGCCGCCAAGCGGAAGAGATTTTACAAAACGAACAAGCCGACCTCATCTTTATTGGAAGAGAATTGCTGCGAGACCCATACTGGCCGCTACGTGCTGCCAATGATCTCGGCATTCAACTAGAAGCACCAAATCCATATAAAAGAGGATGGAAATGAACCTCACCCACCTACAAGTTGAGGTGGGAGACTTCTCGGTTAACATGTTAAATTCGGTCATCCCAAATGCGGCGAAGCGTATGACCCTCATCATGAACAGTAATTTCATACACATCCGGGTTCGTTAACCGCATGAGGGTATCGTAACCATGCTGTTGATCAAAATAATGTAACAATAGTGTCGTTAAATTCCCATGACTTACTAAAACGATATGTTCATCATCCGAAGCAAGCACTTCTTGTATCATTGATTCGGCCCTAGCTAACGCCATCCGATTCGACTCCCCTTCTGGAAAAGCGAGATCGAAGTCATTAAACGTGTCCTGTAATTTTTCTCTCCAATTTTCTATATCCGGCTTCCCTAATTTTCGCTCAGCCAACCGGTCATCTTCATGAATCGGCAATCCCCGCACCTCGGCTATCGGCCGAATCGTTGCTTTCGTTCGGACATATGGACTTGAATAAATTTTATCAATCGGACGATCGTGAAAAAATTCGACAAGTGCTTTTGCTTGTTGTTGACCTAACGTTGTTAATGGTGCTTCAAACGGTTGTCCTTCTGCTTTCGCATGTCTTACAAGATAGATCGTTTTCATGATGTTCCTCCCACTTTGTCTTCTTTCTTATACTGGAAATTCGCTAAAATCCTTGGCAATGGCCGTATTCGGAAAAATGGCCATCGCCTCACTTGCTAATTTCGACCAGTCCTCTTTTCCGTAACGTGAACTGATATGGGTTAACACGAGCCGGGACACTCGAGCTTCTTTGGCAAGTGACGCTGCTTGAGTTGTCGTGGAATGAAAGTATTCAAACGCCATTTCCTCACCGTCTTTTGCAAACGTTGCTTCGTGAACAAGCAAATCAGCGTTTTCGGCGAGTATGCGGGCGTTCTCACAAGGCCTTGTATCCCCTAATATAGTAACAACTTTCCCTTTTTGCTTCGGGCCTAAGTAATCTTTTCCACAAATCACCCGTCCATCGTCTAATTGCACCGTTTCCCCATTTTTTAACCGTTTATAAATCGGTCCTGGAGGAATTCCTTCCGCTTGCAACTTATCGGCTTGAAGTTCACCGGGGCGATCTTTTTCTACAATCCGAAATCCGTAGGATAAAATCGCATGATCTAGCCGGCGGGCTTCCACAACAAATTGTTCGTCTTCAAAAATCGTTCCTTCGTCAATCTCTACAATGTGAAGTGGATATTTCAAATGCGTTTCACTTACTGCCAAGCTCGTCTCAATGAACGATTGAATCCCTTTAGGTCCATAAACGGTTAACGGATCAGTTCCCCCTTGAAACGAGCGGCTTCCTAACAATCCCGGAAGGCCAAAAATATGGTCGCCATGAAGATGGGTAATAAAAATTTTTTCGATTCGACGCGGTTTAATCGTCGTGTGTAGGATTTGATGTTGAGTCGCTTCCCCGCAATCAAAGAGCCAAATTGCGCCCCGTTCTTCAAGGAGCTTCAAGGCTATAGAAGACACGTTGCGCAATTTCGCCGGGACACCTGCTCCCGTACCAAGAAAAAACACTTTCAAGAAAAACCCTCCTGCTTATACGTACTGTCAACATCATACCATAAACCTTACCGTTCTTGTCCCTTTAATACTTCTTGTAAGGAAACTTTTTTCAGCTTCCGTCGACTTAAAGTTAACGATGCATAATAGGAAACGAAAATAACCAGCAACCCAACGAGCACGAAGAAGTAATCCACTCCAACTGGTAACGCATAATTCGTTTCATCGGCGATGGAACGAATTAACGTATCGACGCTATATAGGGAAATAGGTACACCGATGAAGTAACTGATGACGACAACAGGTGTGTAAATATTGAGAATCAGTGACGCAATCGACTGATGACGATAACCGATTATTTTCATGAGGGAAATGGTTGTCGTATTTTCTTCAATAATTAAATTTGTAATTAACGAGACGATAATTCCACCAATAATAAAGGCAAGCAGTGACATAATAAGCAGCGAATAGCGCATCGGCTCCATTAAAGATGTAAAGGATTGAATAATATCTTCTTTCGACTCAATCATATAAACGCCTTTGGAGTCTGGTAACGGCTGTTTCGTCCATAACCCTACATATGAACCTTCGGGATATTGTAGCCACTCATTGACCATTTGACGATCATAGTAAATAAACGTACCGGCATAAATTTCCGCTATTCCTTGAATTGTAATCGTTAACGACTGCTGACTCGATTCACTCCATACGTTTAATTCGTCCCCTTCTCGAAGATTAAGGGCATACGCAAGCGTTTTCGTGATAATGGCTCCCTCTTTTAAATCCGGAAGCAAATCTTCTCCTTCTTTATTTTTTAAACGAAGTAGTTCCGTTGATGAATCAATACCATACACTTGAACGGTGCGTTCATCGTTGAGGTTATTCCCATTGATCGCACGAATTTTTCCTTCCCCAAACGAGAACTCATCACCTTGTGGCTCTTCCGCTTGTTGAAGTTTTTGAAAATAGTAGGCATAATCGTAAGTTAAACTTTCTTTATATGTTTTGTTTAGTAACGTATCCATCGAATTCATCGAAATAATGCCGAACATTAATAACATCGTTGAAAAAATGATTCCAAAACTTAATAACAGCGCACGTCCGATATTTCGCGTGAGCATCCGTAATCGAAAGCGTGTCGAAAATTTTTTCAATCGGAACGGAAAAGTAAAACGTCGATAGCCTTTCACATGAAACATAGGTGGCCTTAACAAATCAATTGGCGATTTTTGAAGCTGTTTAGCCACGATACCAGCACTTGTCAAGCACAGAAAAGCAACTGGTAATAGAAAGGCGATACCGAGTGCTTCTCCATATACATAAAAATTTCCAAGCAACGGAATATTAAAAAATTGTCTATACACTTCCGTAATCGGAACGGAAAGCAACCAACCGCTAACGATGCCGAGTATACTTCCAATCAAACTGACGATGAGTGGATATAACAGAAACGAACGGATGAGTTCTCCCTTCCGATAGCCGATGGAAAGAAGGGTTCCTAATTGACTCCGTTGTAGCTCCAAGCGCCGTTTTAATAGAATCATAACCATGAAAACGACGATTGTGCCGATAAAAAGCGGGAAGACAGTCGTTGTTGTTTTTACTCCTTCGATTTCTGTTTCTATATAAGAAATCCGCGGGTTTTCGTCACTATTGACCCATAAAATGATGGGAGTATAAGAAGATAGCGTATCTTTGAACTCGTCTAGTGGTTCGTTCTGACTCCAATAGCCTGAGTAAAAGGTCACCTCTTCACCCGGCAGGCGTTCAAATCCTTGATCGTTTACAAGGGCAATACCAAATGACGCCGGATCTTGAAACAAGTCATTTAAGTTTTTTAACATATAGACATAATCCGGTAAATAGATCGTCCCGGATATCGTCCATTCCTGATTACCCAATGTAAGCGTATCCCCAACATTTAGCTCATTCATCGTAGCATACGATTGGGCAAGTGCGATTTCATTTTCTTCTGTTGGTAACTCTCCTTCTTCCACATACGGCACATTCACGTTCTCAGAAATCGTAAAAATACGAAGGGACTTTCCTTTATCGATGGAAAGATCTTTTTGTTTTCGTTCTTCCAATACGACATCATATTGTTGTTCCAACTGATCCATTTGCTCATCTGACAGTGGAATGCCGGTAATCACATGAAAATCTTCTTGCACATAATCGTTCATAAACTGCTCATTGCTTTGCTCTAACGTATGAATGGCTGTGTATAACATCACATAAAGCAACACGGCTAATGAAAGAAGAACAATCGCCCCACTATATTGAAATTTACTTTTTTTCATCTCGCGAAGAACGCTTTTAGACAGCTTTTTCATATCCAGTCCACCTTCTCCGCCGAAATTGGATGTACGTTTTCGATACATTCCACCAATTCCCCACTTTTCATTTTGACGACCCAATTGGCCATCGCACTAATTCCAGGGTTATGGGTAATGATTAAAATCGTGGTGCCATATTGCTTGTGAACATCTTGTAATAAACGTAAAATCTTTTTCCCGGTTTCTTCATCTAATGCACCGGTTGGTTCATCACACAGTAACAACCGTGGATTTTTCACAAGCGCTCGTGCAATCGCGATCCGTTGTTGTTCCCCTCCACTTAATTGTTGCGGGAACTTATCTTTTTTATCATACATACCGACACCTTTTAACACTTCATTAATCGAAAGCGGTGCTTTGCTAATTTCCGCTCCTACTTCCACATTTTCGTATACCGTTAATGTCGGAATAAGATTGTATGATTGAAAAATAAAGCCAACATGTTTCCGACGATATTCCGTTAATTGTTGATCGGTTAATTCGTGAACTGGTTCATGAAAAACGTGAACTTCTCCTTCTGTTGGCCGGTCAATTCCACCAATGACGTTTAACAACGTCGACTTTCCAGACCCTGAAGGTCCTAAAATAACCGAAATCGTTCCTTCTGGTATGTGAACAGATACATTTTTTAACGCCTGAACATCTACATCCCCACTTTTGTATACTTTTTGGACGTTTTTTAATGAAATGCCCATTTTCCATTCCCCCTTACCCTTCCATCTTACACTATGAAAAAGAGAACTACAATATTTTATGAAATATATTAATAAATTTATTTCATAATTTTCATTTTATAATATTATTATTTTTCAAATTATTCCCATCCACTCTAATTAATGACGTTAGACGTTCATTCTATTTGCGCTTTCCATCATTAACCGATAAAATGAAATACGTTATATATCTTCATTTGTTACCTAGCCAAGTTTGACTTCTAAAGATAAATAAAGCGAGGTTTCTTAACGTGAAAATGGAAAAGCCAACATCACTCATCATCATCTTTGGAGCAACTGGTGACTTAGCGAAACGTAAATTGTTCCCATCCCTTTTCCACTTATATCGGAAAGGAAAAATCGGGAACAAATTTGCGGTCATTGGCGTTGCCAGACGTCCATGGTCTCAGGAACAGTTTCAACAACATGTTCAAGATTCTGTTCTTACCTCATTAGGTCAGGCAGAAGATATTGAGTCATTTGTTCAACATTTTTATTATCAATCCATTGACGTGACCGATTCGAGCTCATACGTTCAACTTAATGAGCTAGCCAATAAGTTAGATGTCCAATACGATTTAAACGGAAACCGTATTTTCTACTTGGCGATGGCACCTGAATTTTTCGGTACGATTACCGAGCATTTAAAAGCGGATGGGTTAACTGCTACGAATGGCTTTAAACGTCTCGTTATTGAAAAGCCGTTCGGTCATGACTTAGAGTCCGCTAAACAATTAAATAATCAAATACGAGAAGTATTCTCCGAGGACGAAATTTATCGAATTGACCATTATTTAGGAAAAGAAATGGTGCAAAACATCGAAGTGATTCGCTTCGCCAACGCTCTGTTTGAACCTCTTTGGAACAACCGGTTTATCTCGAACATTCAAATTACCTCTTCCGAAGTGTTAGGTGTCGAAGAACGAGGACGTTATTATGACAAAAGCGGGGCGCTTCGCGATATGGTACAAAACCATATGTTACAAATGGTCGCCCTACTCGCAATGGAACCACCCATTCGCTTAACAACAGACGAAATTCGAAGCGAAAAAGTGAAAGTTCTCCGCGCGCTTCGCCCAATTAAAGGGGAGGACGTTCATCGATACTTTGTGCGTGGCCAATACGGACCAGGTGCGATTCGGAATGAAATGGTTCCAGGGTATCGCCAGGAAGCAAACGTCGACCCAGAGTCCAATACGGAAACATTTGTTGCTGGAAAACTCATGATCGATAACTTCCGTTGGGCAGGTGTTCCATTCTACATACGAACAGGTAAACGAATGTCCGCGAAATCAACGAAGATTGTCATTCAATTTAAAGATATTCCGATGAACTTGTACTATAAAATGGACCAGCCGCTGTCGCCAAACTTACTGGTGATTCACATTCAACCAGAAGAAGGCATTACCCTTCATTTAAATGCGAAAAAAGCGGGTCAAAACATGGAAACAACGCCAGTTAAACTTGATTTTGCAAACAACAGTATTGACGGAATGAACACCCCAGAAGCGTATGAAAAACTTCTCTATGACTGTATGCGCGGAGATGCCACGAACTTCACGCATTGGGATGAAGTGGCCCTGTCATGGAGCTTTGTAGACGAAATTTCTAAAGTTTGGGAATCTACACGCGAAGAGAAATTCCCGAATTATGCAGCTGGCACCATGGGACCAAAAGCAGCCGACGAATTATTAGCCAAAGATGGCTTTCATTGGTGGCCGGTGTCTGATTTTGAAGTTCAGTCCAAATAAGGAGGAGATACGCGTGAAGATTTACGACGTAACGGCTCCTATTATTGAAGGTATGCCTGTTTACAAAAATAAAGAAGAAAAGCAGCCAAAAATTACAACGGTGACGAATGCGCACGTCACTGAATCTCGTATTAGCCTAGATGTGCATACAGGAACGCATGTCGATGCACCATTGCATATGATGAACGATGGCGAAACGATCGAAACGATCGGTATCGAAAAACTCGTTCGACCGTGTAAAGTATTCGACCTCACCCATGTAGAAGAGAAGATTACAAAAAAAGACATTGAATCCCTTCCAATTGAAAATGGTGATTTCGTCCTTTTTAAAACGAAGAATTCATTTGACGAACAATTTAATTTTGAGTTTATTTATGTGGCTGAAGATGCAGCAGCCTATTTAGCGGAAAAAGAAATCGCTGGCGTAGGCATTGATGCACTAGGAATTGAACGTGCCCAACCGGGGCATCCGACCCATCAAACGTTAATGAAAAACGGCGTGATTATTATTGAAGGCTTACGGTTAAAAGACGTTGAAGCAAACACGTACTTTATGGTCGCTGCTCCGCTAAAACTCGTCGGAACAGATGCGGCACCTGCTCGTATTTTACTGTTAGACGAACTCAATGGGTAATACAAAAGCGCTTGGATAGTCCAAGCGCTTTTGCTGTCATTTACTCTCTTTTTGAAACCACCCGTGAAACGATGACTCCATCCCCATTCTCTCTTTATAAACAGAAAAAATCCCCTGACCGTCAAAAAGACCATCAGGGGATTTTTTTAAACTTCTTACTTGGATATCCATTCGGTATGGAAAATACCTTCTTTATCTACTCGTTCATACGTATGCGCACCGAAGTAATCGCGTTGTGCTTGAATGAGGTTCGCGGGTAATGTTTCCATGCGATAGCTGTCATAGTAGGATAGAGCAGCTGAAAAACATGGAACTGGAATACCGAATTGCACCGCCACGGAAATGATTTCACGTAACGCAGATTGATAAGACTCAACGATTTCTTTGAAGTATGGATCGAGTAATAAGTTTGGAAGCTGTGGATCACGATCGTAAGCATCTTTAATTTTTTGTAAGAATTGCGCACGAATGATACAACCACCACGGAAAATCATCGCAATATCTCCGTATTTTAGATCCCAGCCGTACTCATCAGAAGCTGCTTTCATTTGGGCAAAACCTTGGGCATATGAACAAATTTTACTCATGTAAAGGGCTTTACGAACCGATTCAATAAATGCTTCACGGTCACCAGTAAACGGTTTTGTTTCTGGTCCTTTTAATAGTTTGGATGCATGAACGCGCTCGTCTTTTAACGCAGAAATGAAACGAGCGAAAACGGATTCCGTAATAATTGGAAGTGGAACGCCTAAATCAAGTGCGCTTTGGCTTGTCCATTTTCCTGTTCCTTTTTGTCCCGCTTTATCTAAAATGACATCAACAAGTGGTTTTCCGGTTTCTTCATCTATTTTCGTGAAAATATCCGCTGTAATTTCAATTAAGTAGCTATCTAGCTCTCCTTTATTCCATTCCGCAAACACTTGATGAAGCTCTTGGGCGCTTAAACCGAGTACATGTTTTAGTAAAAAGTAAGATTCCGCGATTAGCTGCATGTCTCCGTACTCAATACCGTTATGAACCATTTTTACATAATGTCCTGCTCCGTCAGGACCGATGTATGTTGTGCACGGCTCACCATCAACTTTTGCGGCAATTGCTTCAAAAATCGGACGAACAAGCTCATGTGCTTCCTTTTGGCCACCTGGCATGATAGATGGCCCTTTTAATGCTCCTTCTTCACCGCCGGAAACGCCTGTGCCGATAAAATGAATACCTAACTCCGCTAACTCTTTGTTGCGGCGTTGCGTGTCTTTGAAATACGTATTTCCACCGTCAATTAAAATGTCACCTTTCTCTAAGTACGGCTTTAATTGTTCAATCGTTGCATCCGTCGCCGCTCCAGCTTTTACCATCAATAAGATTTTACGCGGTTTTTCAAGCGAGTTAACAAATTCTTCAATGCTGTATGTACCCACAACATTTTTTCCTGCTGCTTCTTTTAAAAACTCATCTGTCTTTTCGAGCGAACGGTTGTATACCGCTACGGAGTAACCTCTGCTTTCAATATTTAATGCAAGGTTTTTCCCCATGACGGCTAAACCGATTACACCGATTTGTTGTTTTGCCATTGTGAAACGTTCCTTTCTGTCCTTTTATATTTTCTTTATCATGAAAGAACATACCATGCCCATTTTACAATATCAAGTATTATGCTGGATTTTACGTAAGTTGAAAGCGCGTTCATTTTTTTCTTACTTGCTGAAAAAACGTTACCTTCTAGCAATAATGCTACAAGGAGTACTGGAACTAGGAACGATTTTTATTCCGCACCAAAAACATTGTAGAAAAATTCCCTATCAATAAATCATCGTTCTTTTGTTTTTTACGTTCCCTTTATTTTTTAAAATTATGATGATTTTATAAGATTTTTTGATTTCATTATAATCCTTCTTTATCTACAGTTTAGGATCGTTAAAAGGGGAAGAGATAAGCTGGAATTACTAGTCGGATTGGCAGCCGTATAATTTGATCAATTTATCTTTTGACATAAATAAATATTTTGGTGGTCTCCTAAAACTGTCTAAACGGTATATAGAAATAAGATACATAGGAACAATTGTCATTTGTTTGTACCATTTATAAAAAGGATTAATGATGGAAAACGTTTCAAATCCTAATCGCTCACTACCTTTATTTAAAACCGTGATTCCGATAATCCCCTTAATATTGGCAAATTGTTCATGACGTTGTAAATATATTGCAAGGTTCGGCAACCCTCTTTTTACTTGTTCATAGATAAGTCTCCCCTTTTTAATTTCACTATTCAAACGAGTGAGTTCGTTAACTAAACGAATGTTATACAAATGAATTTTTATAAGGAGATCATTTTTGGTGATATGTGTACCATCAGAGAGCATGATGTCTCTTCCTTTATACTTCGTCAGCCGAACCCGAAAAATATCTCGATTTTTTGATTTGTCCTGAACGTATTCAAGCCGTGAACAAAAATAATAAATCGGATCTAATACACTCCAAATGGCAAGAAAACATTGTTTCATCTTTACCATTACAACACCCTTCTCCTTTTCTTCCTTTCATTATATTAAAGTGTTTAGCACTCAAGGTCGTTTTATTAATAGAAAAAAAAGGATTTGGCTTATCGAATAACTATCCAAAAATGACAAACACTTTTTAATAACTATATCTATTTTAGGTGAGTATTTATGAAAAGGGTTCTTTTTCTTCCATTACTACAATTTCCATCCGGTCATCATCAAACGGCAGATGCCTTAAAAGAGGGATTACTTCTACTTGATCCTCATATACAATGCGAAAAAATTGAATTATTATCATCAAGATTCGGAAAGATGGAATCTTTTATTTCACAATTTTATCTACAATGGATTGATCGATTTCCAAAAACTTACAGCTTATTGTACCGTCAATCGCTGTTTAGCGAATTGAGTAAAACGAAAACGTTTCCACATTATGAGGTTCTATTTCTTAATCATTTAAAAAAGTTGATTTCTGAAACAAACCCGAATGTAATTATATGTACTCATGCGCTACCTTCCTATTTACTAAGCAGATTGAAAGCAGTCGGTGAATTAAAGATACCAGTCATTAATGTATATACAGACTACTTTATTCATCAGCTTTGGGGGACTGAGGAAATTGACTATCATTTTGTTAGCCATCCGTATATGAAGGAATTTTTACAGAAAAAAGGGGTTCATAAAAGCCGCATTTTTGTAACTGGAATTCCCATTCACCCGAAAATAACGAAAAACACAAATAATCATCGATACACAAAAAAAACGTACTGTGGCTTAATCTCCGGGGGAAGCTTAGGGGTCGGGGCTTTAGCAAAACTACTCGAAAAAATCCCTATAGATGACCAAATAAATTATTACGTACTATGTGGTAAAAATAGATGTATATATGAACAATTGATCCATATGAATCATCCAAAAATTACACCTTTTCCTTACATCTCTTCTCGTGAAGAGATGAATAAATTATATAATCAAGTTGATTTCATTATTACAAAACCAGGCGGAGTAACCGTTAGTGAATGCTTATTTAAAAAGCTCCCTATTTTTGTTTACCATGCTCTACCCGGTCAGGAAGAAATTAATCTTCAGCAATTAAAAGAATTAGGAATTGTTTTTGATTTTCAAGAGTGGTATCAGATGGAGAACATTTCAGAACAGCTAATCCACATCCTACATTCAGAGCATTTATCCAATTATTTTTCAAAACTTGATGAGTATCACAGAAACTTATCTCCAGTTGAACCAGCAAAATTTATTTATCATTTAGTCAAGTAAGACAAAAACACAATAAACATTTGTTTAGCACTTCATGTTCCAATGTACCTTATGTAATATGAGGACCCGTGCAATTTTAGCATTTGTCTTGATTTGTAAAAAGGGGAGAGGCTAACAGGTACAGCAGTATCTCGCCCTTTTTTCATATGTAGCGATTTGATCCTACTTTTTTAGTTATATAACTGATTTAACAAGAAAATCAATTCTCCTGCCATCTTACTTAAAGTCATCATTAATAAAAATATTTTTGAAATTGCATACAAATATATGACAATAACGCAAATGAACTTAGAGGAGAGAAGCAGCTTGGAAATTAAGGTTATGACTTTTAATATTCATCATGGCAAAGGTATGGATCTTAAAGTAGATCTAAATAGAATCGCTGAAGTGATTGAAAAAAGTAATGCCCATATTATTGGTCTTAACGAGGTGGATAAACATTTTTCCAAGCGGAGTTATTTTGAGGACCAAATTAGCTGGCTTGCCAAACAATTAAACATGAACTATGCTTTTAGCCCTTCCCTTTCCTTAAAACCTAAAACTATGTCAAAAGTGCGACAATATGGAAATGCCTTGTTGTCCCGATATCCTATTGTTGCAAAAAGCAGCTATTTGTTTGATTTGATATCTGGAGTCATTGAAGGAAGATCTTTGCTTGAAGCAACGATTCAAATTAACAATCAGCTGGTTTTGGTTAATGTTACTCACCTAAGTATTAACCCCTATCTTCACAAAAAGCAGACGGATTTTATTTTAAATAGGCTCAGCAACTATTCTTATCCTTTTATTATCATGGGGGACTGGAATATGATGCCTGGATCAAGAGGATGGAGAAAAATGACGCGTGAAACTCAAGATGCTTGGTATATAGCCGGTATAGGAGCAGGACATACTTATCCTTCCCTTCATCCAAGAGTTAGGTTAGACTACATATTTGTTAGCCACCATTTTCAAGTCATTAAAGCAGAAATCTTCACTAAAACACCAAATGCTTCCGACCATTTACCATTAAAAGCAACACTGAATTACCACTGAAAAGAAACATATTTCCATTTTAAAAATAACACCTTGTAATCGAGGTGTTATTTTTTGGATATTCGTGATTATATTTGTATTGTCATCAACCTCAATCAAGAAGTGTTAAAATCCAATCTTTTAAGTCAATAATGCGTAAATGTCTTGGGGACAAGTTAGTACCAGTTACAATCATCGATACTAGTGAGTCTTGTTTATGAAGTCCACCATGGCTTGCTCCTCCCACATGAGTCGGGGAACCTTCACCGATAAATTCAAATCCTGGTTTGGCACTTACAACAAGATAATTTCCTTCATGAGAAGTGAGCGAGCTGTACAATCGGGCCAGTGCATCCGGATATTCATCATAAATAATCTTATTGTTCTTAACGGTAAGATTCAAAATTCCTAAATCTCCTTCTATATCCCACGATTGTTCATACTCATCAACCAATGTTCCATTTGGTTTAAAAATGAATTTTCCCTGTTGAACTCCAGATATAACGTGAACAGATTCTTTTTCCTTCCAAGCAATGACATCAACTCTTTCGTCCATTTGTAACGTTTTCGCGAGATCCGATAGTGGCGCATGTTCAGGATTTAATGTATAAATAAAGGCCATTCGTTCATTAACACCGAGAACAACTTCGTCCCTATCTTTAACCCCATCTTTTAATGTCATTATTTGATAAGAACGAAGGGATTGTCTTAAATCAATTAAGGCTTTGTTCCGATCAGAATCAATTGGCGCTTGACCGTTATCACCAATGATAATCCAATAATTATCTTTTAAAGCTTCCTCCCAAGAATCATAACAATCCAATACGTTTTGCAGCTGTTTGTCTACTTTGTGAATTCCCTTTATATCCATAGGACCATTTTTATGGATAATTTTATCCATATCTGGAAAATAAACAATGGTAAAAGAAGGTAGAGAATCCGTTTTAATAAGGTATTTTAACTCTTGGGCAGAAAAGCGATCATTAAACCCACATTTTTGCCAAAAGTATCCATATCTTTTCAAAGGACTGAGCTTAGAAAAGGAGCCATATGTAAACAGTTGGCTTCCTTTTGTCTTCAACTCATGATTCAAAGATGTAAAAATTGTTAGTAACCTTGGCAATTTTAAATTATGCTCTGTATTACCACGATAAATGAGAGCATTAATCGAAGCGGTTATTTTTCCTCTACTAGACAATTCTTCATGGATTGTTTTAATTTCTTTGTTTAAATGCTGATTGTTTATATTATATAAAATGTCCTTCATTGATTGGGTGATGCCAAGCTTGATAAGTTCCCTTATATGACTTCCGTAATTAATTAGCCGCTTTTCTTTATCATGAAACCATACTAACCCAGGAATCTTATGAATATTCGCATTCGTACCCGTTAGCAGTGAACTGTCTACAGTTACAGACATCGTCGGAAAAGGGCTCACGATATTTGGAAATACCCTTCCATTATCCATAAAAAATTTAAATGCAGGAGCTGACCCCTCTTTTACTGCCTTTTCTAGAGGCGGATACATTAAAGTATCAATAATCAGCATAATAACGCGTTTCTTGTTTGCAGATGTTGACACGATTTGATCCATCCTTTACCCAGTGTTGTTTGTGTATCATAAAGCATTCTCATCATACTATCTTAACCAATATTCGGGTAAAGAAAACAAACAATATGGCAATTAATAATATCCGCCAGGAACAAGGCAGGTTTCTTATTGTATTTTGTATATTCTTTTTAAAAACTTCATATGGTCCTACATTAGATTCATAAAGAAAACCACCTTATTGGTGGCTTAAAATATGTTCTTTAATCTCGTTTACTCCGTCTAAGCTTTCGAATAGCTTGCTTGGGTCAATCAAGGTAATAAGGCGTTCAGGTAGGCTTGCCACGCCGATAAAATACGGTGTTTGACGGTATGCAAGCAGATTGATTTGTTTAATCGCATCTTTAGGAATATCGATGATCTCTTTGGCGTCATCAACGATTAAAGCAACAGATAAATCCTCGGTAGTCACAACAATCATTCTCGTTTTTTCTGTTTCTGTATATGAACAGCCATATAAAATTTTCATTGTATCTAAAACAGGAACTAACTCCCCGCGAATACGCACAACTCCAAGCATGTAACCTGGCATTTGCGGTATCAATGTCGGTGAACTCATTTTTTCTATAGAAATTACATTTTCGACTGGTACCGCATATTGTTCATTCTTCACTTGGAACACAACTGCTTTATTGATTTCCATTCACCGCTCCCCCTAAAATACTATTTCTATATTCCTTATGATACTATAAATTGGCTATTTAAACCATTTTGTAATAGCAAAGAGCATCCAACGATTGGATGCCCTTCATATTTTACCCTTATTTCGCTACTTCTTCAACGATTGCTACAACCATTTCCGTTACTTTTACTAATTCTTCAATTGGCATTCGTTCGTTTGTTGTGTGAATTTCTTCATATCCAACCGCCAAGTTAACTGTTGGAATACCAAATCCCGCAATGACATTCGCATCGCTGCCGCCGCCGCTGTGAAGAAGCTCACACGAACGACCAATTTTTTCTGCAGCTTTTCGAGCTACTTCGACAACGTGGTCACCTTCGTCAAACTTAAAGCCAGGGTACATGACTTCCACGTCCACTTCTGCTTTACCGCCCATTTCCTCAGCAGCTTTTTCAAACGCTTCTTTCATTTTCGCCACTTGTGCTTCCATTTTTTCTGGCACTAAGGAGCGTGCTTCTGCTAAAATATCGACACGGTCACAAACAATATTTGTTTGTGTACCTCCTTCAAAGCGGCCGATGTTCGCAGTTGTTTCCTCATCAATACGGCCAAGCGGCATTTGGGCAATTGCTTTAGCAGCAATTGTAATTGCAGAAACTCCTCGTTCTGGTGCAACTCCCGCATGAGCTGTTTTCCCAAGAATGACTGCTTTAATTTTTGCTTGCGTTGGTGCAGCCACTACAATATTACCGACTTTTCCGTCGCTATCAAGTGCGTAACCAAACTTCGCTTTAATGAGTGACGAATCTAATGCTTTTGCTCCCACAAGACCAGACTCTTCGCCAACTGTGATAATAAATTGAATCGTTCCATGAGCGATGTTTTGTTCTTTTAATACACGGATTGCCTCAAGCATTGCCGCCAAACCCGCTTTATCATCAGCCCCCAAAATCGTTGTTCCATCTGTTATAACATATCCGTCTTTAATCGACGGCTTCACACCTTTTCCAGGTACAACTGTATCCATATGGGATGTAAAGTAAATCGGGGCAACTCCTTCTTTTGTACCCTCGAGCGTACAAATTAAGTTTCCTGCGCCATGACCGGTTTTCGCTGTCGTATCATCTTCAATAACATGTAAACCAAGCGCCTCAAATTTTTGTTTTAATACTTTGGCAATATCGCCTTCGTGTTTCGTTTCGGAATCGATTTGTACAAGTTCTAAAAATTCGTTTATTAACCGTTCTTGATTCACCATACTATGAACCTCCAAATTATGTATTCACGATTCCAGTATATCGTGAATTGAAGGTTCATACAAATACCTTACAACGGTATATTTCCATGTTTTTTTGTGGGACGTGATTCTTGTTTGTTACGCATCATCTCTAACGCTTGAATGAGTTTTATGCGCGTATCCCTTGGGTCAATTACATCGTCCACCATTCCCCGAGAAGCAGCTACATATGGGTTAGCAAACTTTTCTTTATATTCTTCGATTTTTTGTTGTCTTAAAGCTTCTGGATCATCTGCTTTTTGAATTTCTTTCGCAAAAATAATATTCGCCGCTCCTTGTGGTCCCATCACGGCAATTTCAGCATTCGGCCAAGCAAATACAAGGTCCGCTCCAATCGATTTACTATTAAGAGCCACATACGCTCCCCCGTATGCTTTTCGTAAAATCACGGTGATTTTTGGAACAGTAGCTTCGGAATACGCATATAAAATTTTTGCCCCGTGACGAATGATTCCCCCGTGCTCTTGTTTAACGCCAGGGAAAAATCCGGTCACATCTTCAAATGTAATGATCGGAATATTGAACGAATCGCAGAATCGAATAAAACGGGCCGCTTTATCCGATGAATCGATATCGAGACCACCTGCCATAAATTTTGGTTGATTGCACACAAGACCGACTGGCTCGCCTTTGATCCGCGCAAAACCAACGACAATATTTTTGGCAAACTCGCGATGAATTTCAAAAAACGATTTTTCATCAACCACTTGCTCAATGACGTTTCGGACATCGTACGGACGAACAGCATCAAACGGAACAACGTCCGGTAAATCAGGGCGGTAATCATCGCTCTCCTCGTAGTCGTAAAGAGGTGGTTTTTCCTGATTGTTTTGAGGTAAATAACTTAATAGTGTCCGAACCATTTGTAAGACTTCTTCTTCTGATTCGGCTCGGAAATGGGCGTTTCCGCTAATGGTGTTATGAACTTTCGAGCCCCCTAAGTCCTCTGGGGTAATCTTTTCTCCAGTTACCGTCTCAATGACTTTTGGTCCAGTAATAAACATTTGACTCGTTTTATCTACCATAAAAACGAAATCGGTAATAGCTGGTGAATACACAGCACCACCCGCACAAGGTCCCATAATAACCGAAATCTGAGGAATGACTCCCGAATAGATCGAGTTACGATAAAAAATATGCCCATACCCGTCCAATGAGACAACTCCTTCTTGAATGCGCGCCCCACCGGAGTCGTTCAACCCAATAAAAGGCGCCCCGTTTTTCGCTGCTAAATCCATTACATGAGCAATTTTTTTCGCATGCATTTCCCCTAACGCCCCACCGAAGACGGTAAAATCTTGAGAAAACAAATAGACTGGACGACCGTTTACTTTTCCGTAACCAGTGACGACCCCATCCCCAGGTCCTTTCAGTTTGTCTAATCCAAAATCGGAACAGCGGTGTTCAATAAACGGATTTAATTCGACAAATGACCCTGGATCTAGTAGTAATTCAATCCGTTCTCTTGCGGTCAATTTTCCTTTTTCATGCTGTTTCGCTATTTTTTCATCTCCACCACCAAGCTCGACTTCGCGGCGGCGATCGTACAGTTCGTTTATTTTATCGTAAATATCCGTCATTATTCCGTCTCCCCTTTGTTGAGTTTCTCGCAAAGTTCATATAAAACGCCATTCGTTGATTTCGGATGGATAAAGGCAACATCCGCTCCTTGGGCACCTTTTTTCGGAGCGTCATGAATCATCCGAACGCCTTTTGTTTTCAATTCATTAATTCGTTCTTGAATGGATGAAACCCCAAATGCGATATGATGAATCCCTTCCCCCCGCTTTTGCAGAAAGGTGTAAATCGCACTTTGCTCATGTAGCGGCTCTAACAATTCGAGCTTGACATTTCCCCCGTCAATAAAGGCGACTTTTACCCCTTCCGATTCGACTTCTTCTATTCTGAGAAGCCGAAGCTGTAACACATCGGTATATAACGGTAATGCCTCTTCAATCGAAGAAACGGCAATGCCGATATGATCGACTTTTTTGATCATCCGAAGTCCCCCTTTGTTGTCGATAACCTTATTTTTTCATAAAAAATATACTATTTAAAAATATTCGATAATTATGTCGAAATTCCTTCTTAAATACGCTTTCAATTCACTCCATGAACAATGCTTGTCAAACCTTGAGCCCCTAAGTAAAATAAAAGGGAGGATTCATGTCAGGAGAGATGAGTATGTCCAATAAAAAGATTCAAAAAGTGATTGTCTATCTCATGCTTTTTGCGATGATTGCGTCAACAGTACTTATGGGACTAACGATGTTCTTTTAATACAAAAAGACCACTAGAGGATACTTTTTCCTTTAGTGGTCTTTTTTTTATGGAATCGATGGTAATGCCCCATATTGTATACCTAGTTCGGAGATGGTTTTATCTGAATTTACGATGAGAATTTTCGTCCCGAGGGGGATTTTGTCATACAAATACTCGACATGCTCGTTCAACAGGCGAATACATCCTTGTGATACATATTTTCCAATGGATGTTGGATCTTTTGTTCCGTGGATACCGTAAATTCTCCCGTCCGTACCATGTGCGTCAAATCCGATCCACCGTGTTCCTAATGGATTATCCGGGTGTCCTCCAGGAATATTTTTCTTTCGATAATATGGATTTTTCGCTTTTACGATAACGGTAAACAGGCCTTCCGGAGTCATTTCTTTCTCTTTTCCTGTCGCAACTTTTGTAATCCACTGAATCGCTCCCTCATCGATATACGCCAGCTCATTCGTTCGTTTATTGACTATAATGAAGGGATCTCCCGGTAACGGATTTTTCCCTAATGGCCAAATCGGTGAAGATAGGAACAAGCAAAAAGCAATAAGCCACTTCACGAGGTGCCCTCCTTTTTTGCTTATTGTTTCCTCCGTTTTCTTCGTTTATCCGGAATCCCTTGAAAAGAACTTTTTATAAGCAAGTACTGTTCCATTTCTTTTACAAACTGGACTAAGGCGGCTCGCGTTTCAAACTCTTCCCTTGTTTTAGGGAGGTCCATTTGTTCAAATTGGGCTTTCATTTTATATAGCTTTTGTAAGTAAATAAGAGCGGTATTTCCGGGATGGATATTTTGGCTTAATTCTTCAATAAAATCAGCAATCATCTTTCCCTGCTCAACTGTTGCTCGAATCGATGTAATAAGCGGAAGTACGCGTTCGATGATTTCAAATTGCTTTTCCCGCATATGAAAGTATTTGTAATACAAATTTTCTTTTCGTAGCACGTGATTTTCCACGTCACGGAATGCAAGAGATTTGGCTTTCGCCAGTAATTCACTCGTCTCTGTAATTTCTTCTCCGTCCCAATCGCTTTCATTTGTCCGTAAGTAGGTGACGATTTCTTGGAAAATCTTCTGGAAGTTCCGTTCGATTTTTTCTTGATAATCGATTAAATCTTTTTCAACACTTGGCATATACATATTGACGATTAACGCCACGCCAATCCCAATGATGATAAGTCCAAGCTCATTAAGAATCAGATCTCTCGATACATCCCCATAATCGTATATATGTAATATTATGACGCTACTTGTCACAATCCCTTCCTTCGCTTTCAGCATAACAACTGTCGGGATGAAAAAGAGCAACATAATTCCAATGGCTATGGGATGATAGCTAATCCCTTCGAAAAATAAAAATGAAAAGCCCATTCCGACTAGGCACGCTACCAATCGTGTCCATGCCGCAAAAAGCGATTTTTTCTTAGTTATTTGAATACACAAAATCGTAATAATCCCAGCAGACACGTAGTTTACTAAGCCGAATTGCTGTGCTAGCCAAATGGAAATAGCCGTCCCAATGGATGTTTTTAACGTTCGATATCCAATTTTCATCTTTATCTTGCCCCTAAAAAAAGGTAAACAAGGAGAACCCTCATTTACCTTTTCAAAATTATACTTCGTCACAATATTTGTCAAACGCTTCTTGTAATTTACGAACAACAGACATCGGATCATGCCCTTCGATTTCATGACGTTCTACCATCGTGCAAATTTTTCCGTCTTTTAATAAAGCGAAAGATGGAGAAGATGGCGGATATCCTTCAAAATAGCTGCGTGCTTTTGCTGTCGCCTCTCTGTCTTGACCAGCAAACACGGTCACTAAATGATCTGGGCGCTTGTCGTAATGAATGGCATGAGCTGCTGCTGGACGTGCAATTCCACCAGCACATCCGCATACAGAGTTAATCATGACAAGCGTCGTTCCTTTTTTTGCAAACGCTTCTTCTACTTCTTCAGGTGTACGCAATTCTTTATAGCCACTCGCAACCATTTCTTCACGAGCTTGACGAACAATATCATTCATAAAAAGATTAAAATCCATGTTCATTTATTTACACCTCACATCGTCATCATTTCATTTTTCATTGTAGCAAGAAGTGGTGTGTTTTATCAATTTTAAAGGGACCGTGGTTATTGAAAAAATTATGGAGTGATTGTCCATTTACACCTTATTTTTTTCCGAATCCAAGAGGAAGTGTTCAATCTATCAATTACCAAAATTATCAGTCAATGCATAACCTCTACTTGCCAATCGACAAGTTTTATTGACTCATCACAATATGGGTGCAGTCGTCATCTATTTATTCTTTTCGATAAAAAACACCGCCTTTAAAGCGGTGTTCATTTTACGAATCCGTAAAAGCGGAAAATAATCGATCGACTACGGAAGTGACTGTATCGGTTCCTTCCTTTACCGATTGCTCGGCGTCTGGAAGGAGTTCTTGGATGCGAGGGTGTTGGAAAAACGTCGTGTGCAGCCGATCATGAATCATCGTGTACATCCATTCAATGGCTTGTTCTTTGCGACGTTCAAAAAAGACATTCGATTCTTTCGTTGATTCCACAAATCGTTGAATGACTTTCCATACATCTTCAATTCCATCCCCGGTTAACGCCGAACATGTATACGCTCTTGTTTCCCAGCCTTTTGTTGCTGGTTGTAAAAAGTGTAACAACTGATTGTATTCTTCTTTTGTTTTTTTCGCTAACGGAAGGTTTGATCCGTCGGCTTTGTTAACTAGAATAGCATCGGCAATTTCCATTATACCCTTTTTCATTCCTTGCAGTTCATCACCCGCACCAGTTAACACAAGAAGGAGGAAAAAGTCGACCATACTGCGAACGATGATTTCACTTTGGCCGACGCCGACTGTTTCAATTAAAATGACATCAAAACCGGCCGCTTCACATAATAGCATCGTTTCTCTCGTTTTACGATGTACGCCTCCTAACGTTCCGCCAGAAGGAGACGGGCGGATAAACGCATTCGGGTGACGGCTTAGTTGCTCCATTCTAGTCTTGTCTCCGAGAATGCTTCCGCCAGATACCGAGGAGCTTGGATCGACCGCTAAGACAGCCACCTTATATCCTTTCTCACACAAATAGAGTCCGAACGCTTCGATAAACGTACTTTTTCCCGCACCAGGCACACCAGAAATCCCGATGCGAATCGAAGAGCCAGTATGAGGTAACACCCGCTGCAACAATTGTTGGGCAACCTCATAGTGTTTAGCGGCTTGACTTTCGATTAAGGTGATGGCTCGTGCTAACGTCGCTCGGTCTTGACGTAACACCCCTTCCGTTAATTGTTCCACCGACATGACTGGACGAGATGGCTTCCGCTTCTGTTTAAATTCACCAGTTGAATGTCCTTTTCCAGATAAAATCGAGCTTGTTGTATGCTCGGTTTCGTTTTCCATCCATTCCGGCTTACGACCTTCTCCCATGTTATACGTTCACTTCCTCATACCCAAGACGGTCATACACCGCTTCGAGTATTTTTTTGGCGGCCACCGGTAGAACGGTTCCTGGTCCAAAAATTGCACTAGCTCCGTGTTCGTACAAGAAGTCATAATCTTGCGGTGGAATAACACCACCGACGATGACGACAATATCGTCTCTGCCACGCTTTTTCAATTCTTCAATAAGCTCCGGAACTAATGTTTTATGTCCAGCAGCTAACGAGCTAACTCCGACGACATGAACGTCGTTTTCGATTGCTTGCTGCGCCGTTTCCGCTGGAGTTTGAAAGAGCGGTCCAATATCGACATCAAAGCCCATGTCCGCATAGGCTGTAGCCACGACTTTTGCTCCACGGTCATGACCGTCTTGTCCCATTTTGGCAATTAATATACGCGGTCGTCTTCCTTCTAACTCTAAAAATTCGTTTGTCATTTTTTGCACCTTTTTAATTTCCTCTTCATCGGAGTAGTTGGAGCTGTAAACCCCACTAATGGAACGAATAATCGCTTTATGACGTCCGGACACTTTTTCAATCGCATCGGAAATTTCCCCGAGGGTTGCCCGAACACGCGCGGCCTCTACTGCTAACGCTAATAAATTTCCTTCACCGGAAGCCGCGACATTCGTAATTTTTTCTAATGCGGAACGAACCTCCTCTTCATTCCGATGTTTCTTTAAATACTCAAGTCGTTCAATTTGTTTTCTTCTCACTTCGGTATTGTCAATGGCTAAAATGTCAATCGGGTCTTCTTTTTCTAACCGATAACGATTTACACCAATAATCGTTTCTTTTCCAGAATCAATTAATGCTTGGCGTCTGGCGGCCGCTTCTTCAATACGCATTTTTGGAAGTCCGGTGTCAATCGCTTTCGCCATTCCACCGAGTTCCTCAATTTCTTCGATATGCTTCCAAGCTCGTTCCATTAATTCGTTTGTCAACGCTTCAACATAGTACGAACCCGCCCATGGATCAATCACTTGAGTAATCTTGGTTTCATCTTGTAAATATAATTGCGTATTACGTGCAATTCGTGCGGAGAAATCAGTCGGTAAGGCAATTGCTTCATCAAGCGCATTGGTATGAAGGGATTGGGTATGCCCGAGCGCTGCTGCCATCGCTTCGATACATGTTCGCACGACGTTGTTGAACGGATCTTGTTCGGTCAAGCTCCAGCCAGATGTTTGGGAGTGTGTTCTGAGCGCTAACGACTTCGGATTTTTCGGGTTAAATGATTTCATCATTTTCGCCCAAATCACACGGGCTGCCCGCATTTTGGCTACTTCCATAAAATAATTCATTCCTATCGCCCAGAAGAACGACAGGCGTGGCGCAAACGAATCGATATCGATCCCTGCTTTTATTCCGGTGCGAACGTATTCTAGTCCATCAGCCAGCGTATAGGCTAGTTCAAGATCTGCTGGGGCTCCAGCTTCTTGCATATGGTAACCGGAAATACTTATGCTATTAAACTTCGGCATATGTTTAGACGTGTATTCAAATATATCCGCAATAATGCGCATCGACATCTCTGGCGGATAAATGTACGTATTGCGCACCATATATTCTTTTAAAATATCGTTTTGAATCGTTCCTGATAATTTCTCTTGAGGAACTCCTTGCTCCTCGGCGGTAACGATATAAAATGCCATAACCGGGAGAACGGCTCCGTTCATCGTCATCGAAACGGACATTTGGTCTAGAGGGATACCATCAAATAAAATTTTCATATCTAAAATTGAATCAATGGCAACTCCCGCTTTCCCGACGTCCCCTACGACCCGAGGGTGATCGGAATCATAACCGCGGTGTGTAGCTAAGTCAAAAGCAACTGATAACCCTTTTTGTCCCATCGCTAAGTTACGACGATAAAATGCATTACTTTCTTCCGCTGTTGAAAAGCCAGCGTATTGACGGACCGTCCACGGACGATTAACATACATGGACGGATATGGACCACGAAGATATGGAGGAATGCCAGGCATGTAATCGAGAAAGTCGAGTCCCTCGATGTCTTTTTTCGTATATAACGGTTTAATGGCTATATGTTCATTCGTTTCAAATAGAAGATCATCTATCGATTGTTTCAATTTTTCTTCAATAGCTTGTTTCCATTGCTGCTCATTTACTTTTTCACTCACTAGATTTAACGAAATGTTAGAAAAATCGACCTGTTTACTCATCGATGGCCACCCCCATATCGTACATAAACTGAACCAATGTCTCATAAACATTCGATTTCATATGAATAAAACCGTCAATACCGGATAGGATGAATGCTTGTTCTATATCCGGAGCTTGTTTACCAGCAACGTATAATCGGATAGAAGGATGCTCTTTTTTGAGCTTCACTGCTAAGTTTGGAACCCAATCTTTATACATTTCATCCGTTCCACAAATGATAAAATGTGTCCCTTCAGATACGAGTTCTTCCAATGTTTCGTCGCTGACTTCACGACCAATGTTACTTTTTACTTCAAAGCCGCCTGTTTCAAAAAAACCAGTAATAAAATCCACACGCGGTTTATACTGTGGAATTGTACCAATATTTAATAAAACCACTTTTGGGCGGCTACCCGTTTTTTCGAGATGTTGTAGGGACGCTGCCCGTAATTGTTCAAAAGGTTCGGCTAACCGCCAGCGGTTTAATGGTTGAATGATAAGGGTTTCACTGTGCAAAGCTTTCCTAATATCTTGTGCACTCGCTTTTCGTTCGACCATAGTGAAAGCCGGCTTAACGAATCGTTTCGATGCAAATTCATTTTTTAATTGTTTAACGATGTCTTTATTAAGTACCTCTGTCGTTCTTTCTTTCTGCAACTTTTCTTTTTTCATCACCGGCTCAGCTAAGTTTGCATAGAAATTCGTACCGACGATTTTTTCGTTCCGCATTTTTACTTGCTCTAAACGTTTATCAGCTACTTTTTTCACTTCAGTCTGCACGAATCCGTCTTGAAGCGCTTGAACCATGCCACCTTTTATTTCGATTTGCTGGAATAATTTCCACGCTTCCTCGGCTATTTGATGTGTTAACGTCTCTACAAAATAGGAGCCACCTGCTGGATCAATCACTTTTCCTAAATGCGATTCCTCGAGAAGAATGAGTTGAGTGTTCCGTGCAATCCGGCGGGAAAACTCGTCAGCTGGTCGAATCGGTTCATCAAAAGGTGATACGTGCAAGCTATTGGCACTACCAACGACTGCAGCAAAGGCTTCTGTAGTCGAACGAAGCATATTGACGTAAGGATCATGCACTGTCTTTGTAAAATAAGAAGTCCGAGCATGGATAACTAATTTTTGTGACTCCTTGTTCCCATTAAATGCTTGAATAATATTTGACCACACAAGTCGAGCCGCACGCAGTTTCGCAATTTCCATAAAAAAATGAGACCCAATTGCAAAGGAAAAACTCATGTTTGGCGCAACCTCATCGATGGTTAACCCACGAGCCATCAGTTCGCGAATATATTCAACGGCTGTTGCAAACGCAAATGCTAATTCTTGGACCACGTTCGCCCCGGCATGATGGTACGGTTCACCATGAATCATAATGGTTTTTATATAAGGCAAATGTTCGTGTGACCATCTTGTAATGTCGGCCATAACATCATATAACGTAGATAATGAGAAATTCGTTTGACCGCTCTCAATTAAACTACCTAAAGGATCCATCCCGATTGTGCCACGTAACTTTGAAAAAGAGAGTTGATGCTTTTCGACAAATGCTTTGAACAAAGATACAAACGGGAGTGAACAGTCACCGGCATCAATACGAATCGAGTAATCTGTTAGCGGAATCCCGGCAAACATTGTTTCTAGGTCTTCCACTGTATTCACCCAAAACGGAAGCTTATCCAACACAAGATGAATTTCCGTTTGTCCTTTAGATAAATCGTGTTTAACGATTTCATTCCATTGTTCAGCACTTTCTGCAAAAATTTCCTGGCTTATTGCCCACGGTTCCTTAACATAGCCGTTGACGCTTGTCCCACGAACATAATGAGAAAATCCAGGATACTGTTCTATATGCTCAAGTGAACTTAAATCTTCACGCGTATAAATCGGCTTTAATTGAATACCTTCATATGTTTTAGAAAATAATTTTTCATACGGTTTTCCCTTTAATGATTTCTCCACCGTTTCTTTCCACGTTTCATAATCCGGCGGTGGAAACGCTTGCTGTTTCATCGTTTCTAAATTGGCCATTTTTCAGTCCCTCCCTTTGATCGTATAAAAAGCAACAAGTACCCCTTTTCAGAAACTGCTTACTTTTTGAAGTTTTATGAATTTTCTATTATCATTATTTTAGTATATATAAAGAATTCAAGCAACGACCTACCTTTTCAAAGTTAGTAACGATCATCAGAGAGGGAAAAAATCATTCAATTTTTAGTAATTTATGTTAACACAAATTTTAATTATTCCTTGTCTATGGAGGAGTTAAATGAAGAAATGGTTAATAATTTTAGTCGGTTTATTACTTTTATCTAGTTGCGAATCTCAGATTAGCCTTTCTGAAATAAAATTCAAACATCTTCCAATGAATGTTTATACCTATTTTGATCAAGTTCGCCAGTATAATGGAAACTATCTTTATTTTTACGATAAGGACACACTCTATGTTTTCTTTAATCGATATACGGTAATTCAAGGAGAAGAACTGGAATATGTAACAGACGTGCAAGTAGAAGTGGATGGGGAAACCCTATCCATCTATGTTAATCAACAAAAAACGGACGACTATAACCAAAAAACTTTCAATCCCCATGTACTCTATCAATTAAAAGTTAATGCTCCTGTTCATACGATCAAACTTTTTAACAACGGAAAAGAAAGTCACTTCGATGGGGTTTCAGGTAATTAAGTAATTTACATACGGTAGGCTTAGGCATCACTCTTTCTGAAATACTGTTTTGTTGTGTTTGATTTCCCAGGAATAATAAAACCATCCCCACGCTAAAATGCGTAGGGATGGTTTTATTTATTAATAAACAGAAGTATTTTCTTTAGAGATGTTTTCAAGGATTTCTTTGACGCGTTGTAAGAAGCGACCGCAAATTAAGCCGTCAAGGACGCGATGGTCAAGAGACATACATAGGTTCACCATGTCACGAACAGCAATCATACCGTTTGGCATTACAACTGGACGTTTAACAATTGCTTCTACTTGTAAAATTGCCGCTTGTGGGTAGTTGATGATACCCATCGATTGAACAGAGCCGAATGAACCTGTGTTGTTCACCGTGAATGTTCCGCCTTGCATGTCTTCAGATTTTAATGTGCCTGTACGAACTTTATGAGCAAGTTCAGCGATTTCTTTCGCAATGCCTTTGATGGATTTTTCATCGGCATTTTTAATGACTGGTACGTATAAAGCATCTTCTGTCGCAACCGCAATTGAAATATTAATGTCTTTCTTTTGAATAATTTTATCTCCTGCCCACATGGAGTTGATTTGTGGGAATTCTTTTAACGCTTGGGCGACCGCTTTAACGAAGAATGCGAAGTATGTTAAGTTAAAGCCTTCACGCTTCTTGAATTCTGTTTTGATGGAGTCACGATACTCTACTAAGTTGGTTACGTCGACCTCCATCATCGTCCAAGCATGCGGAGCTTCATGCTTACTACGAAGCATATTTGTAGCAATCGCTTTACGAACGCCGGACACTGGAATTTCCACATCTCCAGGAGCGACTGGGATGTTTGGTGCCGGGCTTACTGGCTTCGCTAGTGCCGCTTGTGCCGGTTGAGTTGGTTGAACTTCAGCCTTAGGCGCTTCTTGGACTGGTTGAGCCGCTTCAGCAGGTTTATTTGCTGCTTTTGGAATGTTACCAGACTCAATAATTGCTAAAATGTCTTTACGGGTAATTCGTCCGCCTTTACCTGTACCTTGCACTTGAGAAAGATCAATGCCATGCTCTTGAGACAATTTAAGAACAGCTGGTGAATAACGCGCTTTATTTGGCGTATCCGCTTTTGCCGCTTGGGTAGCTGTTTCTTCTTGTTTTTCTTCTTTCTTCTCTTCAGATGGAGCCGCTTCTGCTGAACCTCCACCTTCTACTTCAATCGTACAGATGACTTCACCTACTGCAAGCGTGTCTCCTTCGTTTGCCACTAATTCTTTAATGACACCTGTAAATGAAGAAGGAACTTCTGCGTTTACTTTATCGGTCATTACTTCAGCGATTGGATCGTATTTATTTACCGCATCTCCAGGAGAGACTAGCCATTTTGTAATCGTACCTTCTGTTACACTCTCACCAAGTTGCGGCATGGTCATTTTTTCTATAGCCACAAGAGAAAACCTCCTTATTTGTTGTCGATATCAGACGATTAAAATTCAGCTAGCTCGCGCATTGCCTTTTCAATCTTATCAGGGTTTACCATGAAGAATTTCTCCATTGTTGGAGCGTATGGCATCGCTGGTACATCTGGACCGGCAAGACGCATAATTGGTGCATCAAGATCAAATAAGCAATGTTCAGCAATAATCGCTGCTACTTCACTCATGACGCTTCCCTCTTTGTTGTCTTCTGTAACTAGAAGCACTTTACCTGTTTTAGAAGCTGCTTCCATTATTGCTTCTTTATCAAGCGGATAGACCGTACGTAAGTCTAAAATGTGTGCTTCAATGCCATCTTGAGCAAGACGTTCTGCTGCTTGTAACGCAAAGTGTACGCATAATCCGTACGTAATGACTGTAATGTCGCTACCTTCACGTTTTACGTCTGCTTTTCCAATTGGTAATACATAATCGTCTTCAGGTACTTCCCCTTTAATTAAGCGGTACGCACGTTTGTGTTCGAAGAAGAGAACAGGATCGTCGTCACGAATCGCCGCTTTTAATAAACCTTTCACATCATAAGGTGTTGAAGGCATAACGATTTTTAATCCAGGTTGGTTCGCAAATATCGCTTCCACTGACTGAGAGTGATAAAGCGCTCCGTGTACACCACCACCATATGGTGCACGAATAACGATTGGACAGTTCCAGTCGTTGTTAGAACGGTAACGGATACGAGCCGCTTCCGAAATAATTTGGTTTACAGCTGGCATGATAAAGTCAGCGAATTGCATTTCAGCGATTGGGCGCATTCCGTACATCGCTGCACCGATCCCTACACCTGCAATTGCTGACTCAGCAAGAGGTGTATCGATCACACGTTCTTCACCAAATTGTTCATATAATCCTTGAGTAGCTTTAAATACCCCACCTTTTTTTCCTACGTCTTCCCCAAGGACAAATACGCGTGGGTCACGTTCCATCTCTTCACGAATAGCCATTGTTACAGCATCAATATAAGAAATTACCGGCATAATTCCTTCCCCCTTACTTCTCAGCGTATACGTACTTTAATGCATGTTCTGGTTCAGCATACGGTGCATTTTCAGCGTAATCCGTTGCTTCATTTACTTTCTTCATAACACGGTCGTTAATTTCTTTTTCTAAGGCGTCATCCATTACACCTACTTCTTTTAAGTAAGCAGCAAATGTAATAATTGGATCTTTTGCTCTTGCTTCTTTTACCTCTTCTTGGTCACGATAGCTACGATCATCATCGTCAGAAGAGTGCGGAGTTAAACGATAAGAAATAGTTTCAATTAATGTAGGACCTTCACCGCGACGTGCACGATCTGCTGCTTCTTTTACGACTTTGTACACTTCTAACGGATCGTTACCATCTACTGTATATCCTGGCATACCATATGCAACTGCACGGTCAGATACTTTTTCACATGCTAATTGCTTTTCAATTGGAACAGAGATCGCATATTTGTTGTTTTCACACATAAAAATAACTGGTAATTTATGAACTCCAGCAAAGTTCGCTCCTTCATGGAAGTCTCCTTGGTTTGAAGAACCTTCACCAAAAGTTACGAATGTAACTAAATCTTTTCCTTCCATTTTACCTGCTAATGCGATACCTACCGCATGAGGCACTTGCGTTGTAACTGGAGAAGATCCTGTGACGATACGATTTTTCTTTTGACCGAAGTGACCTGGCATTTGACGTCCGCCAGAGTTTGGATCTTCTGCTTTCGCAAAGGCAGATAACATTAAATCTGTTGGTGTCATTCCAAATGTTAAAACAACACCCATGTCACGGTAGTACGGTAAAACATAATCTTTTTCACGATCAAGGGCAAACGCTGCACCAACTTGAGCCGCTTCTTGTCCTTGACAAGAAATAACGAAAGGAATTTTACCAGAGCGGTTTAATAACCACATACGCTCGTCTAAACGACGGGCAAGAAGCATCGTTTCATACATTTCTAATACGGTTTCATCGCTTAAACCTAAAGCTTTATGACGATTTTCAGCCATCTTTTAAACCTCCTAATATTTGATTATGTAAGGAGGGAAACGTCCCTCCTAAAACATTATGAATGAATGGCCTTTCCATCAACAGCAAGTGCTGCTTCACCAATAGCCTCGCTTAGCGTTGGGTGTGGGTGAATGGTATGGGCAACTTCCCACGGAGTCGCGTCAAGTACGCGCGCTAATCCAGCTTCAGAAATCATGTCAGTGACGTGTGGACCAATCATATGAACACCTAATATGTCATCTGTGTCTTTATCAGCCACAATTTTTACAAAACCGTCTGATTCTCCGAAGACTAACGCTTTACCAATCGCACGGAACGAGAATTTCCCTACTTTGACATTATGTCCTTTTTCTTTCGATTCTTGTTCCGTTAAACCAACGCTAGCAATTTCAGGGTTGGAATAAATACATTTTGAGACAAGGGTGTAGTCCATTGGATCAGGATTTTCGCCAGCGATATGCTCAACGGCAATAATTCCTTCATGGCTTGCCACGTGAGCAAGCTGAAGACCGCCGATGACGTCGCCAATCGCATAAATGTGCGATTCTTTTGTTTGGAAAAATTCGTTTACCTTAATAAAGCCTTTTTCTACAACAATGTCTGTGTTTTCAAGGCCAATTCCTTCAACGTTCGCTTGTCTGCCGACAGAAACGAGTAATTTTTCCGCAGTGAACTGTTTTTGTTCCCCTTTTACTTCAGCGCTAATTTGAACTTGGCCGTCACCTTTCACTAACGTTTCAGGTAATACTTTTGCATTTGTCACAATCGTGACACCCTTTTTCTTCATGAGACGTTGCATTTCTTTGGAAATTTCGTGGTCCTCCGTTGGAACTATACGGTCTGCATACTCAACCACAGTCACTTCGACCCCAAAGTCTGACAGCATGGATGCCCACTCAATCCCGATAACGCCACCACCAACAATGATGATGGAAGATGGCAATGTTTCGAGTTCTAATGCTTCGTCCGAAGATAGAACGTATTCGCCATCGATATTAAGGCCTGGTAATGTTCGTGGACGGGAACCAGTTGCGATAATAACGTTTTTCGGCACAAGCATTTCATTTTCTTCTCCGTTGTTCATTTCAACAGAAATCGTACCCGGCATTGGTGAGAAGATAGATGGTCCTAAAATACGACCCGTTCCTTCGTATACGTCAATTTTTCCTTTTTTCATTAACGATTGCACACCGGCATGAAGCTGGCTAATGATTTTGTTTTTGCGCTCTTGTACTTTTGCAAAGTCAAGTTTTACATCAGAAGCTACAACACCGAATTCATCACCACGTTTTGTTGTTGCATAGACTTCGGCACTACGTAAAAGCGCTTTACTTGGGATACATCCTTTATGTAAGCACGTACCACCAAGTTTTCCTTTTTCGACAACTGCTGTCTTTAATCCTAATTGTGCCGCACGAATGGCAGCCACATAACCACCTGTTCCGCCACCTAGGATGACTAAATCGTATTCATGTGCCAATTAAGTTTCCTCCTCTTTTTGTTAAACTATCGCTTCGTTACGAACGTTGCCTGGATAATCTTTTACTTTTTCTTCACCTCGAAGAACACGCAATGCACCTTCTGCAAGGGCTTGTAATTCGTTTTCTCCTGGTTGAACGATGACATCAGCAATCCAACTAATTCGATCGCTAATGGATTTAACGAATTCTTTTCCGTATGCGAGTCCACCAGTTAAGATGATAGCATCTACTTTTCCTTCGAGCACCGCACTTGCGGCACCAATTTCTTTGGCAATTTGATACGCCATGGCATCATATACTAGTTTTGCCTTTTCGTCACCTTCTTCAATCATTTTTTCTACTTTGACGGCATCATTTGTACCTAGGTAACCGACAAGACCACCTTGTCCAACAAGCATTTTCATTACTTCATCACGGTAATAGTTGCCGGAGAAGCATAAGTCAACAAGGTCACCTGCAGGAACCGTTCCTGCACGCTCTGGACTGAACGGGCCATCGCCATGAAGACCGTTGTTTACGTCAACGACACGACCTTGTTTATGTGCGCCTACCGTAATACCACCGCCCATATGCGTAACAATTAAATTAACTTCTTCATATTTTTTACCTAATTGTTTCGCCACCCGACGAGCCACTGCTTTTTGGTTTAACGCATGGAAAATACTGCGACGTTCAATTAGCGCAAAACCAGAAATACGAGCAATTGGCTCTAGTTCATCGACAACGACCGGGTCGACAATAAATGATGGAATGTTTAAGCCAGAAGCAATTTCATAAGCAATGATTCCACCAAGGTTAGATGCATGTTGGCCTGCATATCCTTCTCGAAGGTCTTTCAGCATCGCTTCATTAACAGCATACGTACCACCTTCGATTGGGCGTAAAAGACCACCGCGACCACAAACAGCACTTAGCTTATTAATGTTAATACCTTCTTCGTCTAACGTTTCTAAAATGGTATTTTTACGAAATTCATATTGATCGATGATGTTTTGAAACGAATTGATAACGTCCGTATCATGACGAATCGTTTTTTCTAAAATGGCCATATCATTTTCAAATACGCCAATTTTCGTCGACGTAGAACCTGGATTGATGACAAGAATTCGATAGGATTGTTCTTGCACAGTTGTTACCTCCAATATTTTTGTGAAAAGGGAGAACGCCTCGCCAAAACAGGCCAAGCGTTCAACTAATAATGGGATGAATTATCGACGACGGCTTAAAATGTGTTTTCCGTTTTGAAGGAATTGGCTGCGAGATTTGCGCATTCTTTCAATACGCTCTTCTGCCATACGGTCAGCAGCAAGGTAAGTTGGAATACCGTCACGTTTAGCAATTTCGATTACTTTTTCGATGTTGTTATAAATTTGTTCAACTTTCTTCATTGCACGTTCACGGTTATATCCGTAAAGCTCGTCTGCTACGTTAATTACACCACCTGCGTTAATAACATAGTCAGGAGCGTACACAATACCCATTTCATGGATAATATCCCCATGACGCGTTTCTTTTAATTGGTTGTTCGCTGCACCAGCGATTACTTTTGCTTTTAATTGTGGAATCGTTTCATCGTTAATAACAGCACCAAGAGCACATGGCGCGAAAATATCACACTCTTGGCTATAAATATCAGCTGGATCTACCGCTTTTGCACCAAACTCTTCTACGGCACGTTGAACGGCTTCTTTATTGATGTCAGTAACAATTAATTTTGCACCTTCCTCGTGTAAATGACGGCAAAGGTTGTACGCAACGTTACCAACACCTTGTACTGCGATTGTTAACCCTTCAAGAGAGTCTGTGCCAAACGCTTCTTTCGCCGCTGCTTTCATACCGCGGTATACACCGTAAGCTGTAACTGGAGATGGGTTACCAGAAGAACCAAATGCTGGAGAAATACCAGTTACATAGTCCGTTTCTTCATGGATAATATCCATGTCAGCAACTGTTGTTCCTACGTCTTCTGCAGTGATGTAGCGACCGTTTAATCCTTGGATGAAGCGTCCAAACGCACGGAACATTTCTTCGTTTTTATCTTTACGAGGGTCTCCAATGATTACTGTTTTACCGCCACCAAGGTTTAGACCAGCAGCAGCGTTTTTGTATGTCATACCACGAGCAAGACGAAGCGCATCTTCAATCGCTGCTTCTTCAGATTCGTATGTCCACATACGAGTACCACCTAAAGCTGGTCCTAACGTTGTATCGTGAATCGCGATAATTGCTTTTAATCCAGATTGTTCATCTTGACAAAAGACTAATTGTTCGTAATCGTATTTTTCCATATACTCAAAAATTTTCATATGAAGGTCCTCCCTTATTTCTTTTCGATATTATTTTGAAGCTGAACAAATTGCCAGCGCTAATGAATACAATTTACTTTCAGCACTGTCTGCACGTGAAGTTAACACGATTGGCGCTTTTGCTCCAGCGATGACAGCACCAACTTTTGCTTTGGCAAAGTAAATTAATGATTTGTATAACGCATTTCCTGTTTCAATGTTCGGAACAAGTAAAATATCAGCATGTCCTGCTACATCGCTTTTAATTCCTTTATGTTCAGCTGCTTCCACCGATACAGCATTATCAAGGGCTAATGGTCCATCGATGATGCAGTTTGGAATTTGTCCGCGTTTGTTCATTTGAGTCAAAGCTGCTGCATCCAACGTAGCCTGCATGGCAGGGTTGACAACTTCAACAGCCGCAATCGGAGCAACTTTTGGTGTATCAATTCCAATCGCCCGTGCGATGTTTACAGCATTGTTTGCGATTTGAGCCTTTTGCTCTAAGTCTGGGGCAATATTCATCGCCGCATCCGTTACAATGGTGAAACGATCGTAACCTGGTACTTCAAAAACAGCGACATGTGATAAAACATTCCCTGTTCTTAAGCCCCATTCTTTATTTAGTACCGCTTTTAAAATAACAGCGGTTGGTACGTGACCTTTCATTAACGCATTTGCTTCATTATTACGAACAGCTTTTACGGCTAATTCAGCTGCTTCTGCACTCGAATTCGCATGAACAATCTTGATTGCTTCATTGTCCATTAAAATCGGTGCATGTTCTTGAAGTAGTTGTTTCGTCTTTTCTTCATTTCCAAAGAGAAGAAAACGACCAAGATTTTTTTCAACAGCGAGCGATACTGCTTCAATGACTTCTGCATCTTCTGCAGCTGCCACCGCTACTGTCGTGCGTTCAAGTTGGGTTGCTTTTTCGAGTAATGCTTCCAGTTTCATGTATGCTGCCTCAACCCTTTCTTCATTTGAATTCCAACACCATTTATTTAATATGCAAAAAGCGTGCCAACTTTCATTTTATGAAAACGCTTCATTTTTTAACTTTTTCTATCGTGCAATTTTTTGCATGTATGAAATTCATTGCATGTCATTCATTGCAATGCCAAACTTTTCAAGCTTGTAATACAGATTTCGGACTGAAATTCCCAATTGTTTGGCAGTAGCTGTTTTATTACCTTTATTTTGTTCCAAAACTTGTTGAATAATCTTTTTTTCGTATTCTTGCAATAAATCGTTTAAATTTTTACTTTCGTCACTTGTCATTGGTGTCGATTCGAAGGGCTCTTGGTCACGTTTCGGTACAAGCACCGGTAAATGCTTTGGTTCAATCCATGTTTCATGGTAATTCATAAATATAATGGCCCTTCCTAAAATATTTTCTAATTCACGAACGTTTCCTGGCCAATCGTACGCCATTAAAATTTCCATTGCTGCCTGACTAACTCCTTCGACATTGCGGCCATAGTCTTGGTTGATTTTTTGAATCAGCCTCTCACACAATAACGGAATATCTTCTTTCCGTTTACGTAATGGCGGAATTTGAATTGGCATCCTATTTAAGCGGTAATATAAATCTTCTCGAAACGTACCGTTAGCAATCCCTTTTTCAAGATTTACGTTAGTAGCAGCGATAATACGTACGTTGATCGGAATTGGCTTTGTTCCACCGACTCGCACAATTTCGTTTTCTTGGAGCACACGCAACAGTTTTGCTTGTGTATTGGAGCTTAATTCTCCAATTTCGTCTAAAAAAATGCTGCCATTGTTAGCCTCTTCAAAAAGCCCACGTTTCCCTCCACGTTTTGCACCAGAAAAGGCACCTTCTTCATAACCAAACAATTCGCTTTCAAGAAGAGTTTCGGAGATAGCTGCACAGTTGACGCGAACGAATTTATTATATTTCCGATCACTGGCATTATGAATAGCATGAGCAAACAGTTCTTTTCCCGTTCCAGATTCTCCTCTTAATAAAACCGTCGCCGGCGTTTTTGCCCCAAGTTTCGCTTGTTCGATCGCTAGCTTCATTTCTTCTGCTTCGCCGATAATATCATCAAATGAGTATTTCGCTTCTAAGTTACGAATAATGCGTTTCGCTCGGTCTAACTCCTTTGTTAACGCTTGAATTTCAGACATGTCATGAATAACACCGACGCTTCCTTTTAGTTTTCCATTCACAATAATCGGAGCGACGTTGACGACTACTTCTTTTTTCTTTGGTCCAACCCGCATTTTCACCCCACGTACAGGACGTCTCGTTTGGAGAACTTTCATATGCATACTTTCCCCTTCGGAAATATCTGCAGTAGCTGGTTTACCGATGACTTGTTCTTGAGTTAATCCTGTAATTCTTGTGTAGGCTGGGTTAATTAATATTCCTCGCCCATGTTCATCGACAACGGAAATGGCATCGTCACTAGAATGAATAATCGCCTCAAGCATTGTTTGAATTTCTTTTAAGTTTGTTAGCTCTTCAGCTAAATTTACCACCTCGGTAATATCTTTAAAAACGGAAAACGCACCTATTAATTCATCATTTTCTCCGACAATCGGGATGCGCGTCGTAATAATTTTCACTCCATTATCAAGTACGAGCTCTTGGTTCATTTCTTTCCGTCTTGTTTCTAACACTCGCGGAAGACCGCTAGTTGGAATAATATCTAAAATATATCTCCCAATCGCTTCTTCTTGCCGCACACCTATTATCCGTTCAGCGCTTTTATTAAATAAAAGGATTTTTCCGTCGCGATTAATTCCGACCATGCCGTCGCTGGTCGAATTAAAAATTAAATCTTGACGATACGACTGGGCTTTTAATTCGGAAATCAATTCTTTTTTCTCTTCCATCAATTGCGCTATTAAATAAGCCACACTTCCAGGAATTAATACCGTATCTTTATGCCGAGCGTCACGGATTTCTTTAAATACTTGTTCGTCCCCCGTTACTTCAACTACAATGTCAATATCTTTTGTTAAAAATGGACGCCAATCTGTTCCCGTTGGCACCCCTTCTTTTTTTGCCAGTTGAATCCCTTCTGCTTCAGGATTAATATCAACGATGGCTGCAATTTCCATGACAGCGGTTTCTTTTAAAATTTTATAAATCGCACGACCACCTTTTCCTCCACCAACAACGAGTACTTTTTGCAAAATCTTTCTCCTCCTACCCAAGAGCATTGCAACTTTTTTCATATTAATATTTAAACAAAAATCGAGTTGCTTGACAATTTGAAAAGTTACGATATGATGGCTATGTAGACAATGTGAAGGAGAATCAACATATGGTGCGGTTACTAGCGTTACTTATATTATTGATTCCAGGAATTATGGCTGCCTATGGAATCAAATGGATGCGTGATACCGTTTTTGGCATCATGTCTTCGCCATTTCCGTTTTTATGGTTACAATTTCTAGCTGGTCTCGTATTTTTTATCGTCGGGCTCGGCTTTATCGGCGGATTTATTTTGCATCGTGACCGCAAACGCGGAAAAGTACAACAACGCTTTCAAAAAAAATAAAGCATCCATCCTACTGCGGATGGATGTTCTTTGTTTGCCAATCGTTATATACTTTTTTTGCTTTGACAGGATCGTCTGTAAAAATAGCAGAACAACCAACGCGATAGAGACGAATCATTTCCTTTTCATCGTTCACCGTATAAGGTCTAACTTCAATCCCGTTTTTTAAAGCGGTGATAACGATTTCGTCAGGACATACTTTTACATTCGGATGCATACTTGTTGCATGAATGGACGATGCGTACACCCAAGGCATGTATAACCCTTCTGAATAAAGCGGTGCAATCTGGATTTGCGGACATAGGCGATATACATAAACAATGGCGTAATGATTAAAAGAGGAGATAATAACTCGATCGAACAAATCGTATTGTTGTACGAGCTCTACAACCTTTTCTTCTAATTCTCCTCCCGTATTCGAATGATTTTTCAGTTCAATAATACATACTAGCGAATTGGTTTTTATCCAGGTAAAAACTTCTTTTAATGTAGGGATGGTAGCGTTTCGATTCGTTTTGGCATGAAATGATTGAAGTTGTTCGACGGTCAACTCATTGACGCGTCCTTTCCCATTCATCGTTCGATCGATGGTAAAATCATGGATGACAACGACTTCACCGTCTTTCGATAGCTGTACATCGAGCTCAATTCCGTCTGCGCCCACCTTCTCAGCCGCTTGAAAAGCTACCATTGTATTTTCCGGATATTTGGCACTATATCCACGATGAGCAAAAATTTTGGTCACAAATGTCACATCCTTATTCCAACAATAGTTTTCCTTCCGCTACATAATATGTACCTTTGACAACGGAATTGAGTTGCTTATAGGTCGATTTTAATTTTAAAACGGTTTGCGGAAATGCTTGTCGACCGATTACGACTTGTCCTTCTCCTTTTATTTTCAAAAGCTCTTCAAACTTTTTACGTTGATTATTTAATTCATATAGTTTAGCAATCATTTTTTCTAATTCATCTTTTTGTACTTCAAATAATTTGCGCTGCTGGTCCGTCATTTGTGGTAACGAAGAACTTCTCGTTTCAATCATTTTTCTTTTTTGTTCTACTTTTTCCATGACTTCTTTGTACATCATTAAGATGTGTTTATAATCTATCTTCAGTTTTGATTTGTCAAAACCATGAACGATAATTTCGGTCTTTATTTCAGATTTGTTTCCAATTGTTCCTGATGTAACCATATATTTCGCTTCAGCTTTTCCCCCGATGATTTGCCCTCGGCGTTCATCTACATGAATACGTTCAGCTTGTAACTGACACCCAATAGCTGACGAGCCGATATATATACTGTTTGCGGCCACAAGCTTACATTCATGAGCGTGTTTGACAAAAATGTTGGTTCCCGCTTCTACGGTTGTTGCCTCGTTACCGAAAATGCCTCCTTTTATAAACACGTCTCCGCGTAGGGAAGAAATTTTTCCACAATTACTAACTCCTATTGGACTTAATATGGAGATGTCCTTTTCCGCCACCACACAATAGCCTGGTTGAATGGTTCCTTGAATCGTAATACTTCCATTAAACTCAATGTTCCCAGTTTCTACACCAACGTCGCCTTTAATATATAGATGGGAGCCGACCGTAATTTTTCCATCACGATATTCGACGATGCCATCGATTTTGGCTTTTATGACGGAAATTTCATTTTCTTTGTATTCAAAAATAGAGTTCACATCATAGCGAAGCGGGACATCACGTCCTGCTGGCGCTGGAACAACTTGCCCACGGATGGTCATTCCTGGTCTCCCTTCTGTCGGAGGTGTTTTTTCCCCTAACCAATCCCCTTTTTTTACTTCCTTGAAAAAGTTCAGGTCAAAAAAATCTGCCCGTCCGTCTTCTTTAATACTTGGCTTTCGATCAGGGACTTCAATCAGCCGGATTTTAGCATCCTCTCCCTTTTGAGGAGGTGTGCCTTTAGCGATAATTATCCATTCATTCGGTTTTAGCTGGTCTTTAATTACATCATGAAGAATTCCGTGATTTATCTGTTCTTCTTCCAACGTTTGATAAACTTTATCAACAAATCGAGATCGTTCTTCTTCAAAATCATCGTCCGAACAATAAATGATCACTGAAGCTTCCATTTCATCTTTTGAGACGAAGAGTTCGACTTCATTTTTTAATTGACCGATATGTATATCATTTGTTAAACCTTCTTCGAGCGCTTTTTTTAAAGGTAGAAAATGAGTAATGTGAATCCGGGGATGCTGTTTTATAATTTCATTCATCTCTTTGATTGGAAACCCTTTCTTTTCAACCCGGATAAATAGCTCATTCTGTTGATTGGCCCATATGTAAAAGTAATCATTTTGAACGAGATTCATACCCCTTTCTCCCTTCTGCGGCCCCTTTAAGGACACAAATCGCACCCTCCCTAAAAATTATATAGGTTTTTTCATAGTGAAAACAAGACAAATAAGTTATTGTATCAAAACATGTAAATTATATGCAATTCAGCTTCTCGTGCCACACAACGCAAGTTGTCAACATAATATTTCCTCTTCCTTGATGTATTTCACCTTCATCATCCAAATATTCCATCCTTATTCATTGATTAGAGCAGTATTTTATATAGGCTTTTTTCCATATAGGACAGGCATACATTTTATCATTAATGGACTAGCATCCATTACGTTTGTCCACAGGACGAATAAACTGATAGTGAATCGGACATGCATGGTCAATCAACTAAGTAAGAAGAAAGGAAGGAATATAAATGGATGTCCAAATACCTTTGGTATTCTTCGTCTTCCTTATGACGATGGGCGTTATTTTTTGGAGACCTGCGGGGATGAATGAGGCATGGCCTGCTTCCATTGGTGCAGGGGTCATTTTAATAATGGGTATTGTCTCAAAGGAAGACATCATCGATATTATCAATAAAATTGGTGGTGCTTCGTTAACAATCATGGCCACCATTGTAATGGCTGTTATCTTAGAAAGTTTCGGCTTTTTCCATTGGGCAGCCACTCGACTCATTCGTTTAGCGAACGGGTCTGGCTATCGATTATATTGGTACATTCAACTGCTCTGTTTTTTAATGACCCTTTTATTTAATAATGATGGAAGTATTCTAATTACGACTCCGTTACTTATTTTACTACTAAGAAATCTCGGGTTAAAACCTTATGTACAAATTCCTTATTTATTAAGCGGAGCATTGATTGCTACAGCTTCTAGTGCTCCAATTGGCGTCAGCAATATCGTCAATTTAATCGGTTTGGAAATCGTTCAAATGTCTCTTTATATGCAAACAGCAATGATGTTTGTACCGGCTACCCTAGGATTGTTATTTATGTCATGGTTCATGTTTCTTGTCATAAAGAAAAAACTACCAAAAACTTTACCAACCAGTATTTATGATATCGAGGAGACATTTTTTACGAAACATTTTCACCCGTTGAAAGGAACAATATCTGTTACAACGAAGCAAAAACGAATAAGATTGATGATGAAAATATTAATGTTTGTCTTTTTCCTTCGTTGTCTCCTTTTTGTAGCATCCTTTTTTGGAATTCCAATAGAAATTATCGCTATTCTAGGATCAGTTGTTTTACTAGGGTGGAGATGGTATTATTTACGGACCACACCAGTAGATATATTGAAAAAAACCCCATGGCATATTTTAATCTTTGCTTTTTCGATGTATGTGATAATTTATGGTTTGCATAACATCGGCTTAACCGCCTGGCTTGTAACAATTTTTGAACCGGTGGTACATGAAGGATTATTTTTTGCAAGCGTTATGATGGGAGGGCTCATTTCTATCCTATCTAATGTTTTTAACAATCATCCGGCGTTAATGATAGGAACATTTACGTTAACCGAATTAGGGCTTGACCCAATTACAATTCAAACCATCTATTTAGCTACTATAATTGGGAGCGATATGGGTTCTTTATTATTACCGATTGGTACACTTGCCTCGCTTATATGGATGCACATATTAAGGCAGCATAAAATTAAAGTCACTTGGGGCGATTATTTAAGCGTGTCACTCATAGTGATTCCCATCTCAACAATGGTAACATTGTGTCTTCTCTATTATTGGGTTCATCTCGTCTTTGTTTAACGTAGAAGTCGGTTTATTGAAGTATAGTATCAGACGTCTTTTTTAAGACGTCTTTGTTTACATAAAAACCCTTTACCATTCTCTTGGTATAAATTGAACAGGAATGCAGCGGTTTTTCATTGTCCATGATGGGTTCTATAAGGATACAATCCTGAAATAATCATTTTCCATAATCATACAAAACGCCCCCTTACTCACCGTTTGTATGAACGGTAAATAAAGAGGCGTTAATTTTCGGTAACTGATTGTGATATCTTTCGGATATTTATCGGGAAGTACCGTATCCCCCCACCGTCACTTACCCTCTCAACTCGCCCGATGCTCCAAGCGTAATTTATCAGCGACCATCGCGATGAATTCAGAGTTCGTTGGTTTAGCTTTCGACATGCTGACGGTGTAGCCAAATAAGGAAGAAATCGATTCGATGTTGCCGCGGCTCCAGGCAACTTCAATGGCATGACGAATAGCCCGTTCGACACGGCTGGCAGTTGTATTGTATTTTTTCGCGATATCTGGATACAACACTTTCGTAATAGAACCTAATAGCTCAATGTCGTTATACACCATGGAAATCGCTTCACGTAAGTATAAATATCCTTTAATATGTGCCGGTACACCAATTTCGTGAATAATACTTGTAATACTTGCATCCAAATTTTTTGGTTTTTCTTCCGAAGAGGATCTAACAGTTGATGGGGTTGATTTTTTTAATACGTTACTCGATTTGTTGCTAACTTGACGAATATGGTTCGCTAAGCTTTCCATATCAAATGGTTTTAAAATAAAGTAAGATGCCCCCAATTCAACCGCTTTCTTTGTCACATCTTCTTGGCCGAACGCGGTAAGCATAATGACATAAGGCATTGGCGTATCCAGTTCACGTATTTTTTCTAAGACGGCTAGACCATCTAAATGTGGCATAATAATATCCAAAACTAAGACGTCTGGATTCGTTTGTTCTAACAAATTCAGGCAATCTTGACCATTGTAGGCGGTCCCTATCACTTCCATATCTTTTTGGGAAGACAAATATTCTTCCAATAGTGCAACAAGTTCCCGATTATCATCAACCACGCACACTTTTAATTTCTTCACTGGATTTCCTCCTCAAATTCAATCGTTCTTTATTATCTATGATATGAGTTCTTTTCTAAGAAAAAATTCGACAAATGTTCATAAATTCCTTTTATGAATCCTAATTTCATTCATCATTATTTTTCTTGCTTTTTCATCACAATTCGACGTCAAGCCTTTTTATTTTGTTAATGTCGAAAAATCTTTACATCTATTGTAACAAAGAACGATGAAAAGAGAAACAGGCGAACCTCTCGCCTGTTATCCTGCTTGATCTACTTTTTCGTAAATATCGATTCCTGCTTCATTTAACATCCATTCAATATGAACTCCATAACCAGATGTTGGATCATTGACAAATACATGGGTAACTGCCCCAATTAACTTTCCATCTTGAATGATCGGACTACCACTCATTCCCTGAACAATACCACCCGTTTTTTCTAATAATTTCGGATCGGTAATTTTAATGACCATTCCTTTAACGGCAGGGAATTTTTGTGGAATTGTGCTGACAATTTCGATTTCGTACTCTTCTACTTCATCCCCATCGACAACCGTTAAAATTTTCGCTTTTCCTTTTTTAACTTCATGCGATAATGCGATCGGAATTGGTTTGTCTAATATTCCGTTTTTTAACGTGGTTTCTAAGGTCCCAAAAATTCCGAACGGACTATTGCGTTGGATATTCCCAATAATTTCTCTGTCCGTAGAAAATTTCGCTAACTTTTCACCAGGGTTTCCGTTGATTCCTTTTTCAATGGACGTGACCGTTGATCGTACAATTTGACCATCTTTTACGATAATCGGTTTTTTTGTATCCATATCTGAAATGACATGTCCTAAAGCACCATATTTTTTCGTTTTCGGATCATAAAACGTCATCGTCCCGATACCTGCTGCTGAATCTCGTATATACAACCCTAATTTATACGTTTCGTCTTTTTGATCTTTCACCGGGGAGACTTCGGTTGAAATTTTCTTTTGATTCCGTTGAATTCCTATTTGTAATACTTTCCCACTGGTGCCAGCGTCTTGAACGAATGAAGCGACTTCCGACATGTTTTCGATTTTCTTTCCATTAATTTCGGTAATGATATCACCGACTTTTATTCCTGCTGTTTCGCCTGGAGATATTTTCCCATGTTCTCCTTCAACTAAGTGATGACCGACAACAAGAACACCGAGGCTATTTAATTTCACCCCAATGGACTGTCCCCCTGGAATGACTTTAAAATCTTTTAGAACTTCAACATTTACTTTTTTAATTGGAAATCCTGCAAGTTCAAAAATGATCTCATCTTGTCCATGTTTCGTCCCTTTAATCGTGGTTACGTGATCATTATTGTGAACGGTCATGCTGTTCGTTTTATTTGCCATTTCTGTGGAAACAGGCTTCGATATTGGAAGGGTATATTCTTGACCTTCAAACATGGTGATATTATGAGGAATGCTTAAATATTGTTGTACAGGCTTCAAAAAACCAATCACACTAAAAGAAACAAGGAGAATTCCACCAATCACTTTTCGTATGACATCCCAATTCAACTTTTTCACTCTCCTCGCTTCTAGTCCACATCACACTACAACTGATGGCTACAATATTAATTTAGCCCGGAAAAGTTATTATTATAACTAGATGGACTCGAAAAAAGCTCCCCTAATTGGTTAAGAATAACAGGACAGTAGTAAAAAAATGGAATATAAAAACCATCCACATCTAAAAACAGATGTGGATGGTTATCTGTTATTTCTCTTTCAATGCAACTGCTTGATCAAGCAGTTCTTTGGCATGTTGTTTCGTGACATCCGTTATTTCAACTCCGGAAATCATCCGACCGATTTCTTTAATTCTTTCGTCCCCATGCAATGGCTGAACCGAGGTAAATGTTCGTCCATCTTTCGTTTCCTTTGATATAAATAAATGGGTATCAGCCATAGCAGCGACTTGTGGTAAATGAGAAATACAAAGCACTTGGGAATGAACAGAAACTTGATGAATTTTTTCAGCAATCGCTTGGGCTACTCTTCCACTTACTCCTGTATCCACTTCGTCAAAAATAATTGAAGTGACCCCTTGGTGTTTGGAGAAAATGGTTTTTAAAGCAAGCATAATGCGTGATAATTCTCCGCCAGAAGCCACCTTTGATAAAGGTTTTAACGGCTCACCAGGGTTGGTGGATATGTAAAACTCAACATCGTCTATCCCTAATTTTGTAAAAGATGTTTCGTCCCATGGATGAAACGTTACTTTAAATACAGTTTTCTCCATATATAACTGCTTTAACTCTTGATGAATATGATTGGTTAAAATTTCAGCCCATTTTTGACGTAAATGACTTAAATGTCGTGCTTCAAGTAACAGATCTTCTTCTAATTGAACGAGTTCTTTTTTAATTTCCTCAATATGCGTTTCTCTATTCGTAATGGTTTCAATTTCTTCCTCAATTTTTGCACCATATTCTAAAATATCTTCAATCGTTGGTCCGTATTTACGCTTTAATTGGTTTATTTCATTTAAACGGGATTCAATATAATTAATTCGCTCTTCATCAAATTCCAGTAAATCTTTTTGTCCACTCAATTCCCTCGCCGCATCTTCAAGCATGTAAAAACAATTTGAAACGGATTCGAATAGTGATTCATATTGGGCATCAATTTCTGCAGCTGTTTCTAGGTGACTCATCGCTAAGCCAATCCAATCGATCCCTTTTTGTTCCCCAAGCAACGCTTCGGTACTTGTTTGCAATGCTTCATGTAACTTTTCAAAGTTCATCAAACGCTTTTTTTCTTCTAGTAATTCTTCATCTTCATGAAGTTGTAATTGGGCGTTTTGTATCTCATTCCATTGAAATTGAATTAAATCAAGGCGATGGGCCATTTGTTGCTCATTTTCGGTTAAGGAAGCAAGCTTCTTTTTCGTCTGTTCGTAGCGTTGATAAATTTCTTCGTAACGCTTCCACGCTGGGAAAATTTCTTCATAGCCGAATTGGTCGAGCAAATGGATATGCATCGCCTCATTCATTAATTCTTGATGTTCATGTTGTCCATGAATATCTACAAGGGTAGCGCCAATTTCACGTAATGTTGAAATCGTGACTAACTTTCCGTTTACTCGACAGACGCTTTTACCTTGAGCTGATATTTCTCGTCGAAGAATGACCATTCCATCTTCAGCTTCTAAACCAAATTCGTTTAATTTCTTGTAGCAAGGATGCTCTTCATCATCTAACCAAAATAAGCCTTCAATTTCGGCCTTTTTTTCTCCATAACGAACAAATTCAGAAGAACCTCGTCCTCCAACAAGCAAATGAATGGCATCAATTATAATGGACTTACCGGCACCTGTTTCACCTGTTAGCACCGTCAAACCCTTCTCAAATGTAATAGCCAATGCATCAATAATGGCAAAGTTTTTGATGGATAATTCTTGAAGCAACAACGCTCACCTCGAAATTACAGCATGTCTAAGAACCGTTCTGAAAGCACTTTTGTATCTTCCGGTGTCCGACAAATAATTAAACAAGTGTCGTCTCCACAAATCGTTCCAAGAATTTCGTCCCAGTCTAAATTATCAATTAACGCTCCAATCGCGTTAGCATTTCCTGGTAACGTTTTCATGACAAGCAAGTGACCGGCCGAATCAATTTTTACAAAGGCGTCTGTTAACGCACGTTTTAGTTTTTGTAGAGGATTAAATCGTTGGTCGGCAGGCAAACTATATTTATAACGTCCATCATTTAACGGAACTTTCACTAAATGTAACTCCTTAATATCGCGTGAAACGGTCGCTTGGGTAACATTAAACCCTGCTGCTTTTAATCGCTCAACTAATTCGTCTTGTGTCTCAATTTCATGATTGGCGATAATTTCCCGAATTTTGATGTGACGTTGACCTTTATTCATGTTTTTACACCTCATTGTGTTTAAATTGTCCAGTTGAATAAATATACTTCTACGTTTATATTAGCCTATTTTCCTCTAATTGTACACGACTTCGAAAAGAATCTTTTTCCAATAAGAAGAGGATCCAAGCAAGACGCTGGACCCTACCTACTAGGCTTTTTTTAATTCTTCGTGTGCTTGACGCACGATTTCTTCGATACGCGTTGAATCGAATCCGTTTTCTGAACTAGTTCCTCTCATTTCCCCGTTCCAGCGGAGATGGGCAAGAAATTCGATGTTTCCGTCTCCACCTGTAATCGGTGAAAATGACAGTCCTTCGACGGAAAAGCCTTCGTGTTGAGCAAACGTTAAAATTTTATTTAACACTTCTTCATGCACTTTCGGATCGCGCACAATCCCTTTTTTCCCAACTTGTTCTTTTCCTGCCTCAAACTGTGGCTTAATTAATGCAATGACATCACTTTGAGGAACAAGTAGTTGTTTTAACACAGGTAATATAAGCGTTAATGAAATAAAGGAAACGTCTATGGTGGCAAAGTTTGGCATTGGACCGTCTAAATCAGCTGGAGTGACGTAACGGAAGTTGGTTCTTTCCATCACTTTGACGCGTGAATCTTGGCGTAACTTCCATGCCAACTGATTATAGCCAACGTCAATGGCATAGCTCATTTCTACTCCGTTTTGCAATGCACAATCGGTAAATCCACCAGTTGAAGATCCAATGTCGATCATAATTTTTCCTTTTGGATCAACATCAAAAACTTGGAGTGCTTTTTCGAGTTTAAGCCCTCCTCGACTAACATACGGTATGACATTTCCTTTTATCTCAAGCGGAATATCTATACTCACTTTTTCTCCAGGTTTTTCGAGTCGTTCTTCTTTCGTATAAACAAGCCCAGCCATGATGGCTCGCTTTGCTTTTTCTCTTGATTCAAACAATCCTCTTTCAACTAGTAATACATCTAATCTCTCTTTCTTTCCACTCATCTTTCCTAAGCCCTTTTTTGCTTTTTTGGAGTCATTGTTAAAATTTTATCCACAATATGATCAACCGTTAATCCAACTTCACGGAGAAGTTCCTTAACACTTCCATGTTCAATAAAGCGATCTGGAATTCCCATCCGCTGAATTACGGCATTATGATACCCTTTTTCTTGAGCAAATTCAAGAACGGCACTACCAAATCCACCTTGGAGAACAGCTTCTTCAATCGTTAAAATTGGGAGCTGCTGTTCCAAAATTTCAGTTAGTAAAGCTTCATCCATTGGTTTAATGAAACGAGCGTTGACGACCTTAACGGAAATGCCTTGCTTTTCTAATAAATGACTCGCTTCTAATGCCATTGGAATTGTCGTTCCGAATGTTAAAATAACCGCTTCATTTCCTTCTTTTAGCACATTCCATGAACCAATCGGAATTTCTTTCAACTGATCATCTAGCGGTACCCCATAGCCATTTCCGCGCGGAAAACGCATTGCAATAGGTCCATCATCATAGTTAAGCGCTGTATACACCATATGTTGTCCTTCATTTTCATCTTTGGGCATCATTAATACTATGTTTGGCAAATGGCGTAAAAAGGCGATATCAAATACCCCTTGATGCGTTTCTCCATCAGCTCCAACAAGGCCCGCGCGATCAATGCCAATAAAAACATTTAAATTTTGCCTGCAAATATCATGAACAACTTGATCGTACGCCCGTTGTAAAAACGTCGAATAAATGGCTAAATACGGTTTCATACCTTGAGTGGCAAGCCCAGCTGCCATCGTAGCCGCATGCTGTTCCGCAATACCGACGTCGTACATGCGGTCAGGAAACTCCTTTGCAAACTCTTCTAATTTTGAGCCAACAGGCATCGCTGGGGTAATGGCAACGATACGATCATCTTTTCGAGCGAGCTTTTGGACCGTGTCGCTTACTAATTTACTCCAAGCCGGTGGTGCGTTTACCGGTTTGATAATATCACCCGTTTCAATTTTATATGGACCGGTACCGTGCCATGTTCCACGTTTGTCATTTTCGGCTGGGTGATAACCTTTTCCTTTTTTTGTTAACACATGAAGAAGAACCGGGCCTTTTACTTTTTTGGCATATTGAATATTTTCAAGTAAATCTTCAAACGAATGGCCATCAACAGGTCCTAAATACGTAAATCCAAGTTCTTCGAAAAACATCCCCGATACGAGTAAGTATTTTAAGCTATCTTTTAACCTTTCCGCAGTGGATGCTAATTTACCACCGACAGCTGGTATTTTTTTAAGTAAATATTCGAGTTCATCTTTTACCCAATTATATTTTCCAGCTGTCCGGAGGCGTCCTAAAATATTGTGCAATGCTCCAACGTTAGGAGCTATAGACATTTCGTTATCATTTAAAATGACAATAATATCTTTTTTTTCATGACCAATATGGTTTAACGCTTCTAACGCCATACCTCCAGTAAGAGCACCGTCACCAATTACCGGAACGATATACGACTTTTCTTTCTTTAAGTCCCGGGCAATCGCCATCCCCATCGCCGCGGAAAGCGAGGTGGAACTGTGTCCCGTTTCCCATACGTCATGTTCGCTTTCCGACCGTTTCGGAAAGCCACAAAGTCCTTTATATTGGCGTAACGTATCGAAATCTTTTGCACGACCGGTTAATATTTTGTGGACATACGATTGATGTCCGACGTCCCAAATAATTTTGTCTTGAGGACTGTCAAAACATTTATGCAACGCAATCGTTAGCTCTACAACTCCTAAATTCGGTCCGATATGACCGCCCGTTTTCGATAATTTTTCAATTAAAAAATGGCGGATTTCTTCGCTTAATTGTTCTAATTGCTGGTTGGTCATTTTTTTTAAAAAAGAAGGGTTTTGAATTGACAATAAATCCACACGGATCACTCACTTTCGTTACTGAATATTTTTCCGTGATTTTTTTCGTTTTTTTTCTTTAATTATAACGATATGAAACTTATCCTCAAAAAATTGTAACAGTTTTCCTACTCGAAAAATAATCTCTTTGGAATAGCGGATGGCAAGCGTTTTCCCAAACGCTTTTCCACCAACAGTTAAGGAAGCAATGACGCTCGTAAAAAGTACATTAATAACGTATTCCGAAACGTTTGATCCGTTCTGTTGTAATTCCATAGCTAACTGAAAAATCACAATGGCAGTGGCTGTCCCACTAATAATTCCGGATATATCACCGATAACATCATTACAAAAGCTTGCGACTCGATCGGCGTTGCGAACAAGACGAATCGCATGCTTGGACCCGTAAATTTTTTTAGACGCCATCGCATGAAACGGTACTTCATCGGCAGCTGTCGCGGCGATGCCAATCATATCAAAAAAGATTCCAATAAACACAATAAGAAGGACAACCAACAAACCGGTCGTCCAATACACTCCGTTTAACACAATGTTGGATGTAATCGAAAAAAGAGCGGCCAAAATAAAAGTAATGAACGCTATACTAATCGCCCATTTAAAGGAAGTTTTTAATAATTCTTTCATATTATTTTTCGTCTCACCATCTTTAATTATGTATAAAAACACCTTAAATATAGAATAAGTCCGCTTTCTAAGCGGACATGTCTTTATCAAACTCTTACGGGATGGTCATATAAAGGGTAAAGTTTGCGGCTTAGGTCCAGTAGGATTTCCCAAATAGATACCGGGTGTCACCACCCTGGCGGTTTCCCTTTAAATCTATTTTAGCCGTGTCGCCATCGGCTAGACTGGATTGCCACTTAGTCCGCACTGTAATCCCCTTTATATGTCCGCCACATGGAACAGTCTAGGAGTTTTCCTCAACAACCTTTAACCAGTTCCTAGCCTCTTTTGCAAAGATGATTTCATATGGACGAAAAAGTACTTATCAATGGCCAACTGATAAATACTTTTATAACCATAATCCCCTCAATCTTCACTCAAGGCAGGCTACGCTGCTAGTGATCCCGTGATCAGATCACATCGCAGGTTCATACTCTAGTCCTTTCGGATCTAGAGCCTCCGCGGATGAAGGGTCAACGCCCACATGCCTTTGTGGATCGCCCTTCACCCTTACTCCCAGCTCCGACCCAAGGCTGGGCGCCCCAAGCCGGAACAAGGAACTTCATCGATGTGCCCTTTAGTGGATTTTTAGGCCCACCTTCAGAACTGGTAGGTTGACTAGAATACTGCACCATCCCTACTCATGTGTCCTAATTATAGCATAAAACAAATGTTCTTACAAATAGGAACACTATCAATGGTCACGGTTGCCAATCAACTCGGTAATTTCAAGTAGAATCGCTTGATCAATCGGAAGTTCTGCCAACAAATGTTTCGCAGAATGTAGATGATCAATTAACTTTTTGTTGGCTCCGTCTAGCGTTAAAAGGGATGGATATGTACTTTTTTGTTTTTGGACATCACTATTAATTGGTTTCCCTAGTTTTTCAGCTTCGCCTTCAATATCTAATATATCATCACGAATTTGAAAAGCGATTCCAATATCGAACGCAAATTGTTCGAATTTCGGTAATAAGTTCTCGTCTGCTCCAGCAATTAGCGCCCCTGCGATGACTGAAAAAGCAAGGAGTTTTCCTGTTTTATGAAGGTGAATATACTCCAATTCTTGCAAAGTCAGTTGCTTTTGTTCTCCTTGTAAATCGGCAACTTGACCACCGACCATTCCTTCAGGACCAGCCGCTTTTGCTAAATGGGAAATGAGTTGGACACGAGTTATTGGCTCTAGCTCATTAATATCAGCTAGATGCTGAAACGTATACGTTAATAACGCATCACCCGCTAAAATGGCAAACGCTTCACCAAATACTTTATGATTTGTCGGTTTTCCGCGCCGTAAATCATCGTCATCCATACTTGGCAAATCATCATGAATTAATGAATACGTATGTAACATCTCGACAGCACTAGCTACTTTAAGGCCGATTGACGGGTCTTTTCCACAAGCTTCTATAGTTGCAAGTAAAAGAATGGGGCGAATCCGCTTCCCCCCTGCTTGTAACGAGTATAACATTGCCTCTTTTAATATCGATGGAGCTTGTAACTGGTTGATGGATTGTTCTAACTCTTGTTCAATCAATGGTTTATATGTGCTCATAAAGGATTGTAGATTTTGTTCGCTCACTGTTGGTCCTCCTCGTCCACTGTAAAGTCCTTTAACGTACCGTCTTCGGTAAGGACTTTCGCTAACTGCTCTTCCACATGTTTTAATTTTTTGTTACATAATTGGGATAACTCGATTCCCTTTTGAAAAATCGAAAGCGCCTCTTCTAACGGAACATCCCCTTTTTCTAGCTGATTGACGATCTGTTCAAGTTCCTCCATCGCCTCTTCAAACGTTTTTTTGTTGCTCATCGAAATCCCTTCCTTTCGTTGATTGTACCGTACATTCAATTTGTCCATCAGTTACCCGAATGGTGACTTGATCTCCTTTGGCAACATCTTTTATTCGCTTCACAATCGCTTGTTCTTTGTTATACACCACGCTGTAGCCTCTATTCATAATTTTCAGTGGGCTTAGAGCATCAAGTGTAGCTACCTGCTTTTGAAATAATTGTTTTTGATGTGTGAGAATAGATACCATGTTTTTGATTAACCATTTTTGATGTTGACTTATTTCTCTTTTCGCATGCATGATTTTCATTTGCGGATGCTGGTATCTTAGCCGATCGGTCATTTTCTCCCATTGGAGACGATGATCTTTTATTAATTGTTTCGTTTCCCGAATTAAACGTTCTTGTGTATAATCCAACCGTTCCATAAAGGGTAGAAACATTTTATATGGTTGTTGAAACACAAAAGAAGATTTCACCTTCTCAAGGCGATGAGTTCCTTGAATCACTCGTTCCCGCATTGCTTTTAAGAGACGATTTGTCTGCACATTAATTTTATCCATCAGCTCATCAAGATTCGGAACCGCTAATTCTGCTGCCCCAGTTGGTGTAGGTGCCCGTAAATCTGCGACGTAATCTGCAATGGTGAAATCCGTCTCATGCCCTACAGCTGAAATAATTGGGATGGTTGATTCAGCAATCGCTCGAGCGACTATTTCTTCGTTAAAAGCCCAAAGTTCTTCGATGGAACCACCTCCCCTGCCAACGATGAGAACATCTATTGGAAATTCATTCGCTCGCCGAATAGCTTCGACGATAGAAGGTGCTGCCCGTTCTCCTTGTACGAGAGCAGGAAAAATGGTCACTTTTGCAATAGGGTATCTTCTTTTGATCGTTGTCAATATATCCCGAATGGCCGCTCCGGTAGGGGAGGTAATCACTCCGATAGATTCAGGATAGGATGGTATTTTCTTTTTACGCTCTGGGGCAAACAATCCTTCTTTTTGGAGTTTTTCCTTTAATTGTTCAAAGGCAACAAACAATTCTCCTACACCATCAGGTTGCATCTCTTTTACATAAATTTGATATTGTCCACCTTGTTCGTACACCGTAATATCTCCTGTAATTAACACGTTCATGCCATTTTCCGGTTCGAATTTTAATTTTCTATTAAACGCAGAAAACATCACGGCTAAAATTCGTGCTTTATCGTCCTTTAAAGTGAAATACATGTGTCCGCTCGAATGACGTTTAAAATTAGATATTTCACCTTTAATATACACGTTTGTTAAATGTGGATCGGCATCAAATTTTCGTTTGATGTATTTAGTAATTGCACTTACCGTTAAATAGATTGGATTATTCATGACCGCTCCCCTTTTCCCTTCTAGCACACGAGCAATCTTTACATCTATCAGAACTCATTACAGTACTTTTATTGTACATGGAATTTGTTCGCTTGCCTAATGAAAATCTCCTGTAAACATAAAAAAGCTGCCCATCCTTAAAGGGATGACAGCTTACGTTACATTTATACGTGAAGAAGTCTCTTCGCCGATTTTAACGTATTATACATGAGCATTGTAATCGTCATCGGCCCAACACCACCTGGTACCGGTGTTATGTAGGAAGCTTTTTGAGCAACTTGTTCAAAATCAACATCCCCACAAAGCTTTCCGTTTTCATCACGATTCATTCCTACATCGATCACAACGGCACCTTTTTTAACATCTTCTGCAGTAATCAATTTCGCTTTTCCAACTGCACTTACTAAAATGTCAGCTTGTCTTGTGATCTCAGATAAGTTTTTTGTTCGTGAATGGCAACATGTAACGGTTGCGTGTTCTTGAATAAACAATTGAACAGCTGGCTTTCCGACAATATTGCTTCGTCCAATAACAACCACATGTTTTCCTTCAATAGAGATGTTTTCGTGCTTTAACAGTTGAATCACACCATACGGGGTGCATGGTAAAAAGGCATCTTGTCCAATGACCATATTGCCTACATTTATAGGATGAAAGCCATCAACATCCTTATCTGGTGAAATCGTTTCAATAACCTTTTCCTCACGAATGTGATTTGGCAGTGGTAATTGAACGAGTATCCCGTGAATCGATTCATCTTGATTTAATTCTCGAATTTTCGTTAATAATTCATTCTCCGTAATTGTATCTGGATATTCAATTAAGACAGAGTGCATCCCCAACTCGACACACGTTTTTCGTTTCATTGTTACATACGTTTTCGAAGCTTGATCATTACCAACTAATATAACTGCTAATCCAGGTGTTATTCCTTTTGTCTTTAACTGAGCGACTTCGTCACAAATTTGTTCCCTCATTTTACTCGCAATTTGTTTTCCATCAATTAACTTTGCCGTCATGTTCGATGCCCCCCTGTTTAAACAATTAATTGGAATGAATCGTTTCTTTTACTTTAGATAAAACACCATTTACAAATTTATTTGAGCGCTCGTCACCAAATATTTTCGCAAGCTCGACCGCTTCGTTAATACTTACATTAACCGGAACGTCTTCGATATACTTCATTTCATAAACCGCTAATCGTAATATATTCCGATCAACTTTCGCTAAACGATCAAACGACCATTTTTCTAAATGTTGCTTAATGACTTCATCAATTTCTTGTAAATGATTGACCGTTCCAAATAAAAGCTGTTTTAAATATTCGTCTGCTTTTTCCTTTTGGATGACGTTTTGTAACGCTTCTTCTGCATTTACTTGTCCCACATCTACTTGAAACAACGCTTGCAGAGCTTTTTCCCTAGCTACTCTTCTTTTCATCTTCCGTACTCCTTTATGCAATTTTGTCGAAACACGAATATACGTTGATAATAACATAATTTTCGTTCGGTTTACACACCGATAAACGAAAAATTTATAAAATTCAGCGAGAGAAACATTCGTAATTTTCGGTTATTTTTGATTCTGTCTAAACATAATGTTCGGTTTTTCCATTCACCATTCAAGGGGGGCTAAAAAGCGAAATGGAAAAACCAAAGGCCCAAAAAGCCTTTGGTTCTATGTTTACTCTACTTCATCTTGCAAATCATTTTCTTTCGGCTGATCGAAATGAACTCCTACTACGTGGACATTCACTTCATCTACTTCAAGTGCCGTCATATTTATTAACGCTTGACGAATATTGTCTTGAATTTGCTGAGCCACATGTGGAATGGATACTCCAAACTTCATGATACAATAAACATCTACTTTAATTCCATCATCAGAAAGTTCTACTTTAATGCCTTTCCCGTGGTTTTTCTTTCCAAGACGTTCGACAACGCCTGCTGCGAAATTACCGCGCATTTGGGAAACGCCATCTACTTCTGCTGCCGCAATTCCTGCAATCACTTCGATGACTTCAGGAGCAATTTCAATCTTTCCAAGTTCATTACTTTCTTGGTTAACATCAATAATATTTAAATGTTCGCTCATGTCTTACACCACCTTCCCTTTATGATTTCATAATATCATACTTTTCCAAGAACTTTGTATTAAAGTCCCCTTCAACAAATTTTTCATGTTCTAACAATTTTAAATGGAAAGGAATGGTTGTATGGACGCCGTCAATAACAAATTCACTCAACGCCCGTTTCATACGAGCAATAGCTTCTTCCCTAGTTGCTCCGTATGAGATAACTTTGGCAATCATGGAATCATAATACGGAGGAATAGTATATCCTGGATATGCCGCGGAGTCAACACGTACACCGAGTCCACCTGGCGGTAAGTACATATTAATTTTCCCCGGAGATGGCATAAAGGTTTTCTCGGGATTTTCGGCATTGATCCGACATTCAATTGACCATCCAGTAAATGTTACTTCTTCTTGTTTCAGAGATAATTTTTCACCTGAAGCAATACGAATTTGTTCTTTAATTAAATCGACGCCCGTTACCATTTCCGTCACTGGATGTTCCACTTGAATGCGCGTATTCATTTCCATGAAATAAAATTTTCGATTATGATGGTCATATATAAATTCTACGGTTCCAGCTCCAGAATAATTCACGGCTTTTGCTGCTTTAACGGCCGCTTCTCCCATTTGGGCCCGCATTTCTCCATCCAATGCTGGGGAAGGTGTTTCTTCTAAAAGCTTTTGGAGACGACGTTGAATCGAACAGTCTCGTTCACCTAGATGAATGACATTTCCATAATTATCGGCTAGCACTTGAATTTCGACGTGTCGGAAATCTTCAATGTATTTTTCTAAATATACGCCTGGATTACCAAAGGCTGTAGCTGCTTCTTGTTGTGTAATATTGATGCCTTTAATTAATTCTTGTTCATTACGTGCTACACGAATACCTTTTCCGCCTCCACCAGCTGTTGCTTTAATAATCACTGGAAAGCCAATTTCTTTCGCAATACGTAATCCTTCATCGGCATCTTTTACGATTCCTTGCGATCCTGGAACAATCGGAACACCTGCAGCTCGCATCGTTTCACGTGCTACATCTTTTGTCCCCATTTTTGAAATTGCATCGGCACTTGGTCCAACAAAAGTAATATTACACTCTTTACATAGTTCAGCAAAATCAGCATTTTCAGCTAAAAATCCGTAGCCTGGGTGAATGGCATCACAGCCTGTTAATTTTGCTACACTAATAATGTTTGTAAAGTTTAAGTAACTATCTTTCGAAGCGGTTGGCCCGATACAGTACGCTTCATCCGCTAATTGAACATGAAGCGCTTCTTTATCAGCTTCCGAGTAAACGGCTACCGTTTCAATATCTAATTCTCGGCACGCACGAATCACTCGGACCGCAATTTCTCCTCGATTGGCGATTAGTAATTTTTTTATCATCTAAAAATCTCTCCTTATTCTGGCTTCACCAAGAATAATGGTTGTCCATACTCAACAAGTTGACCGTCTTTTACTAACACTTCGACGATTTCCCCGTCGACTTCTGCTTCGATTTCGTTGAACAGTTTCATCGCTTCGACAATACATACAACGGTATCTTTTGTAACTTTTGAACCTACTTTTACGTAAGGATCCGCATCAGGGGCTGGCGCTTGATAGAATGTTCCAACCATTGGAGATGTAATCTTATGTAAATTTGTATCTTCAACAGATGGTTTCTGTTCTTCTTTCACTTCCGCAACAGTTGGTTCCTTATGTTCAACAGGAGCAGGTTGTGGTTGAACATGAGCTGGTTGTTGGACTGGTTGTGGCACAACCGGTGCTAGTACGGCTTGTGTTGGTGCCTGTTCAACCATTGTCACTCCTGAGCGTTTTTTCATTTTTATTTTTGCATCACCATTTTCATAAACAAACTCATCAATGCTAGATTGATCTACAAGCTTAATGAGTTCGCGAATTTCTTGTACTTTCATTAATAGACACCCCTTAGAATTTTTATGACTAACTACTAATATCATACGATAATAGCTCATCAAAATTCAATATACCATTATATCCGTATACTGAAAGCTCTTATACTTTAATTTTAATACTCAATGTATGGAATGGAAATGATAAAAACAATTTTTTTCAGAATATAATAAAGTGTTTTACATTTTTATCATCTATCATCAGTTTTCCGACCTTCAGCTGAATAAAAAAACGCTCGTTCTATGATAGAACGAGCCTTCTGTTTTATTCGGCTGATTGGAATTGAACAGATGCCACTTGTAAGTTTCCAAGCTCTGATTGAACAAGTCGTAAAATTTCGTTTGCTGCTTCCTTAGAGCTCTCTTTCGCTTTGACCGTAATATGCACTTTATTACCTTCCACTCGAACGAGTGCATCCTCATAATTCATTGATTTAATTAATGTTTCTAAAATTAATTCCTTTTGAGCCATTTCATTTAGTTGTTGCATTTGCTCATATGCTTTATTTTTTTCTTCAGCAGATACGTCATCTGAGGCGACAATCATGGTCAATTCTTCACGTAATTCGTTGCGTTTGTCTTGTAAGTCTAAGCGAAGGGCTTCAAACACTTCATCCCCGGCCGCATTTGTAATGACCTCAGCATCTTGATCGGAAACATCTGTTACGTCAGAAGATGGATCATCTGAAACTGTCGTCATATTGGATTGTGGATTAGGTGTCGTAATGTAATAAACAGACAAGACGACTACAAGACTTAACATTGTTAATAACCATACCGTTTGCTTCTTTAATAACATTAAGATTCCTCCTTCGATTTTTTAGGCATGACCGACACTCGATGGCTCGGTACATCTAACACTCGGGTTACTGCTTCAATTATCCATTTTTTCACCTGGATATTATCCGCCCCTTTCGCAACTACGAGAACGCCACGAATTGACGGCTTTTTCGTTTCGAGAACAATCGGGACTTCTTTGTCTCCTTCTTGTATGAAAACCATTTGCTCGTCCGTTGTGGATTCACGAATGTTTCTTGTCCCCCCTTCTCGATCGGCCTCTTTTGTTTCTTTTTCTTGTTTGGATACATTTTTCTCAAAGATTTTTTTCTCGGAAGCGTCGATATTAACGACTACGGTGACGTCATCGACCCCGATGATTTGTTCTAGAGCTTCTTTTAGTTCCGATTCATAATGTTGTTCGTAATCGCGAATCGTTTTTGCTTCATCCGAAGATTTATTTACAAAAACTTCTATCTCTCCCGCTCCTGATTCGGGAGATACCGAATCCGTAGGGGCTCGTTCCACATTTGCAGTAAATAATTCATTAAAGAGAAACAGCCCGATACCAAACAAAAAAATCATAAGTAAATAAGGAAGCTTCGAACCACCTTTTGACTTCTCATCCGATTGGAACAAAAGTTTTTTGAGCCAAGGAATCGGCCCTTTTTGCTCTCCCATTCTGGTCTTATTCCCCTCCTTTTACTACAACGTGAATTATGTCTTTTGGTACATCTAAGTAGTCGGACAAGAAGGATTGGATTTCCATTGCTTCGGTTTTCGCAACTTCGTTTTCTAACGGTCTTTCTGTATTTATTTCGACTATTTCGATTGTCGAGGCTGCTTGCGATTCGTTGGCTTTCTGAAGTTGAATGGAAATCATTTCCCATTGATTAAGCTGGGTAGGGTCGTCTGATTTTGGAATAACTTCAATGGACGATATCGTTACCTCAAACCGCTCCATCAACTCCTTCTCTACAGACTTTTGTAATTGGACAGCCATCTGTTCTAAAATATATGCACGTTGCGTGGCATCTATTTCTTTTTTCTTTAATTCAATTAATTTTTCCATCTCTTTTTCACTCGTCATATACTCCCAATTAATCTCTCGAAGTATACTCTCCACGTTAAAGTCTTCGGAAAAAAACTTCATGAGCGGATGAATGATAATAATAATTAAAAGCAATCCTACAACAAATTTTGCGTATTTTTTCATGTTTGAGTTTGGAAGGAGCATGTCCACAACAATCGCTAAAAATAGAAACAAAATAATGTTCGTAATCCAGGCACTAAAATAATTCACCTTCCTCACTCCTTATCGAACCATTAACGTGATATTTCCGGATGCGATTAAAATGGTTAAGCTTAAAAAAAACATAAATGAGACGATAGCTAAGGAGGCAAAAACATAGATGACGCTTTTACTAATAATATCGAGACATTGAATAACTGGACCACCACCAACTGGTTGCAATAAAGCTGCTGTTACTTTATAAATCAAGGCGATCATTAATATTTTGATAGCTGGAAAAGCCGCGAGTAGTAATAATATGACTACACCAGCAATACCGACTGTATTTTTTAAAAGAACCGAGGCATTAATGACCGTATCAGCTGCATCCGTAAACATCCGACCGATCACGGGCACAAAATTTCCGGTAACAAATTTCATTGTTCGAATGGCAATCCCATCGCTAACAGCTGTCGTTACACCTTGCACCGAGATAACGCTTAAAAACACCGTCATAAAAATGCCTAACAATCCGATGCTCCAATTACGTAATAAACTCGCTAACTGTGTTACTTTGTACTGGTCGTTCAATGTACTTACTACGCTTAACAGAGTAGAGAAAAAAAGTAAAGGCAACACGATAAATTGGATAAACAAACCGCTCACGTTCATGAGGAAAATGATGACAGGATGAAAAAAAGATGCGGATACAATTCCCCCTGAAGACACGATTAAGGCTAATAAAAGAGGGATTAACGCTAAAATGAAATGAATCATTTGATTAATGGCGTCCATCGAATATTCGACCGCAACGTGAAAGCTATTTAACGCAATAATAATGAGCACCATAAACACAATCGCGTACGCCGTTTTACTCACAGAACCTTGCTCAAACGAACTCTGTAAAGTTTGTAAAAAGACGCTAAAAATTGTTAACATAATGAGCATTCCAAGTAATTTACCATTCATTAACAGCTCTTGAAAGACGTAGTGGAGAATGCCGATGGTCCATTCTTTTAATGAAAACTTCTTTTCTCCTTTAAGAAAATCAACTAAACTTCCTTTTTGACTTTCTGGCAAAAATCCACCGTACTCCTCCATAATTTCCTGCCAATATTTCTGAAGTTCATCTAATTCAAGCTCGTCCACTTGTTGAGTCACTAACTCGGATGGAGAAGCAGGAGGTGAAGAATCACTCTTGGCATCAACGGGAGCTGAGGAAAGGTACAAGCATATCCATAAAACGATTATGACTCGATACCTTTGTCGCAACATTCCCACCTCTTTTCGTTCTACCATTATTTCGGCATCATTTGAATGATCGTTTCGATTAAAACGGTCATAATCGGGACGGCCATAGCCATGATAATGATTTTTCCTGCTAATTCCACTTTCGCTGCAATTGCTCCTTGACCCGCATCTTTGGTGATATGGGAGGCAAATTCAGCAATGTACGCAATTCCAATAATTTTTAAAATCGTTTCTACGTACACAAGATTCAAATTTGCACTTGTCGCAAGCTGCTCCACCATTCGAATAATTTCATATATTTGGTCCACTAAGTACAAAAAAATGGAACAACCTACGAAAACGATCAGTAAAAACGCATAATTCGGTTTTTGTTCTTTAATAATTAAAGCTAAAAACGTGGCCACAAGCGCAATTCCTACAATTTGAATAATCTCAACCATTACATCCCCCTATCACTGGAATAAAAATACTGATTTAATTTTTTGAAACAAGTCATCAACAATCGAGGCAACCATAAACAAAATGTATATAAAACCAAATAACGTCACCCATTGGGCATATTCTTTTTTTCCTACTTGATCTAAAATCGTATGCAAAAAAGCCACTACAATTCCTACACCGGCAATTTTAAAAATCACATCGACCTCTATTCCCACTTCCAACGCCTCCCTTGGTTACATCAATAAAATGATAAGTAAAAGCCCCGCTAAAAACCCTAAGCTCTTGACCATTTTTTCATATCGCTGCTGCTTTTCTCGAGCTTCTTCTTCCTCCCGATCTAAATGCGATAAAGTTAATAAAATTTGTTTTTGTTGCGCCATAGTATCGTGCTTTCCTAAATTTTCACCGAATTGAAGTAAAATTTCGTATTCCGTTTCTTTAAATGGCGTCCATTTCCATATTTCATTCAAACTTTCTTCCCAGGCATTTTTGACGGTCGTTTCTGTCGTTGTTAACTTTTTAGAGAACGACTCAAAAAACCAAGTGAGTGGCTTCGGAAGTTGTTTGGCTAATTTTCTCGCCGCTTCATGGAGCGGTGTATGGCCGTACATAATTTCAGCTTCTAATGTTTGTAAGGCAGTTTTTAATAATCGTAGCTGCCGCGTCCGTTCGCTAAAATGCTTTGACGATTCAAACCCTGCCCAAGTAGTCGCGAATAAAATAAAAGCAGCGCCGATGAGCTTTATCATTTACGTCACACTCACTTTTCGATCAAGATATTCACCATTTTCACCGCGAATATGAGCAACACTTCCCGGTCCCTTTTGTCTATTTAATTCAATAAATCGTTGAAAACGCTGCTCTTTTAATATTTGCTGAAGAATCGGGCGTTTTTGTATATCTTCCAAATTTTTTCCATGAGTTGTCGTCAGAAGCGTAATTCCCGCATTCATCGCTTCCATAATGGCCTTCCCGTCTTCCTCACGTCCGATTTCATCGACAATTAAAACATCTGGACTCATAGAACGAATCATCATCATCATTCCTTCCGCTTTAGGACAGCCATCAAGCACGTCCACCCGATAGCCGAAATCTAGTTGGGGAATCCCGCGTAAACAGCCCGCAATTTCTGACCGTTCATCCACAATCCCTACTTTCATAGCGGGAATACCAAATGGTTCATACCCTGATGAAATGATCCGTGCTAAATCGCGGAGGAGTGTCGTTTTTCCCGTCTGTGGTGACCCAATGATCATCGTATGCCGCCAAGTGCCATCAAACAAAAACGGGATGAGCGGTTCTCCTACTCCAATTTTCTGGCGAGCAATACGAATATTGAATGAGGATAGTTGTCGTAGTCCTTTGACCATTCCTTGTTCTAAAACGACTTTCCCTGCTAACCCTACTCTATGACCACCTTCAATGGTGATATACCCTCGTTTTAATTCTTCTTCTAACGTATAAAACGAATGATTCGAAAGCCGATTGATCAAATGCTCTGCATCTTCTTCCGTAAAGGTATATGGAAGAAAATATGGATTCCCTCTCGTACAAACTTCAACAGGACGAAAGGTCCGCAAACGAATTTCTTCCATTTCTTCTACGATGGTCGGGGGTAGGCGGCGAACAACCTCTGCGACTTTTTTTGGTAACATTGAGAATACACTTTCCATGCGAACACCTCTCCTTTAGTACAGGCCTCCCGTTAGTTAAATGTATTCACGAACTTGTTCAATATGACCAAATGACACGACCATAAAAGAAAAAAGGCTTGACTTTCCGTTAAGAAAGTCAAGCCTTGATTGTGATTCGTGATCAGGCACGAGAAACGTAAGTACCATCTGCTGTGTTAATAACGAGGACGTCACCTTCATTTACGAAGAAAGGTACTTGAACAACAAGTCCAGTTTCTAATGTAGCTGGTTTAGAACCACCAGAAGCTGTGTCACCTTTAATTCCAGGCTCTGTTTCAACCACTTTTAATTCAACTGTGTTTGGTAGCTCGATACCGATAGTTTCGCCTTGGAACATCATGACGTATACTTCCATATTTTCTTTTAAGAATTTTAATTCATGTTCGATTTGGCTAGCGCTTAATTCAATTTGTTCATAAGATTCTGTATCCATGAACACATGTTGATCTCCGTTTGCATATAGATATTGCATCTTACGGTTATCAATTTGTGCCTTCGCTACTTTCTCACCCGCACGGAACGTTTTTTCTTGAATGGCACCTGTACGTAAGTTGCGAAGTTTAGAACGAACAAAAGCCGCTCCTTTACCAGGTTTTACGTGTTGGAAGTCTAAAACTCTCCAAATTCCTCCATCCACTTCAATCGTTAATCCTGTGCGAAAATCGTTTACTGAAATCATGCTCTACTCCTCCTACGTCAAACATTACAAAATGATTAATTCCTTAGTGGAATGGGTTAACGTTTCATTAGCTGTTTCGGTAATCAATGTGTCATCTTCAATTCTCACTCCACCTAATCCTGGCAGGTAAATTCCTGGTTCAACAGTGACCACCATTCCAGGCTGTAAGACCACATCCGAACGAGTGGAAAGCCCAGGGCCTTCATGTACTTCTAGACCAATTCCATGCCCTAATGAATGTCCGAAATATTCCCCGTATCCTTTTTCTGTAATATAATCACGAGCAATCGCATCTGCCTCTTTACCAGTTAATCCTGGTTTAATTTGATCCATTGCTCGCAATTGTGCTTCAAGAACGACGTTATAGATCGCTTTTAACTCGTCAGACGGCTCTCCCACCGCAATCGTACGTGTAATATCTGAAACATATCCTTTATAATATGCCCCATAATCAAGCGTAACAAAATCACCTTTTTCAATGACTTTGTCTGATGCCACTCCATGAGGCAGTGCTGATCGGTGTCCTGAGGCAACAATAATATCAAAGGATGAGGATGAAGCTCCACATTTACGCATAAAAAATTCTAATTCGTTGGAGACATCCAATTCTGTTATACCAGGGCGAATAAAGTCTAGAATATGCTTAAATGCAGCATCGGCAATATCCGCTGCTTCCTTTAATATCTTAATCTCTGATTCCGTCTTAATCAAGCGTAAGTTTTCAACAAGGCGAGAAACAGGCACTAGCTCTCCCTCAAAGGCTGCTTCAAGCTGTTTAAAACTAGCAAATGTCATATGGTCTTGTTCAAACCCTAGTGTGCGAATTTTACGCTCTTTCGCTTGCTTTGCCACTTCATCGAAAATTAAACCTTGATGTTGAATAATTTCATAGCCGTCACATTGATTTTGTGCTTGTTCTACATAACGGAAATCGGTAATGAATAAAGCGTCTTTTTCGGTAACGAGAGCCACACCAGCTGAGCCCGTAAAATTTGTCATATACCGACGGTTGTATGTACTCGTAATTAATAACCCATCCAGTTGTTGCTTCGCCAGATGTTCGCGAAGTTTTTCTAATTTATTCACTTAGTTCTCCCCCTTTAAAATGATGTAATAAAGCGAAAAGCGCCAATTCATACCCATAGACACCAAAGCCACTTATTTGCCCAATTGTAACAGGCGCGATGACCGAACGGTGACGAAATTCTTCCCGTTGGTGAATATTCGAAATATGTACTTCAATGACAGGTAAATCAATGGCAGCTACTGCATCTCGCAGTGCATAGCTGTAGTGGGTGTAGGCTCCTGGATTAAAAATAACACCAACAAAGCCATCTTCGTTTGCTTGATGAAGCTGGTCAATCAATTCTCCTTCATGGTTGGATTGGAACGAAACGACTTCTACGTTGTACGATGTTCCAAGTTGCTTTAAGTGATCTTCTATATCTTTTAGAGTGGTTTGACCGTAAATCGTCGGTTCCCGCTTTCCTAATAAATTTAAATTTGGACCGTTTAACAATAATATTTTCTTCATTTCCGTCACCTAAAAAAAGAATGTTCAACAAGAACATTCTACCATACTTCACCAGTATAAAACTACTGAAGAAACGAAGCTAATGTTGGATTCTTTTTTCCATTTCGTGTTGCTGTTCTTTATGTTCATACGAAATTGAATAGCCTACAAATATTCCAAATAAGATATACAAACAAACAGTGGTAATAATTGTATTTACATCTAATTCCGTTAGAGGTTTTACACTTGGAAACATTGGCTTTAACAACGTGAATATAATGAGAAACAATAGTAGACCATAACCAGCTCCTACCCACATGCTTTCCCGTTTTCGGAACATCGCATAATAAATGAGTGCCGCCCCAATTGCCAATATACCTATGAGAATGATGGCAAGTGTCGTTCCAATCCACCCGTTTTTCCAGTCACCAATTGCCCAGAAATCAAAAATCACTCTTGGTGAAATGGTTGTAAAATGAAATAAATAAGACACATATCCAATTAAACTCCATAATACTCCGCCAATAAAACCGGTTAACACCGACAACGTTAATAAGGACATTGGCTGTTCTTTTTGATTTTGTTCAAGTTTCTCGCAATCATTTGTCATATTAGCCACCTCCTGTTCGTAGTATGTCCATTTTGCTACGAACTTTTTCAAAAATGATTGTATAAACGATTGACGTTTTCCTTCTAGTTTCCAACACCTTTTTTATAGTAGAATAGAGATAAAATATCGGTAACAAACATAGGTATATCACAAATAGGTTGGTGATTTACATGGAAGAAAAAAGACCGGTGTATGGTGGCCAAGCGGTCGTTGAAGGTGTTATGTTTGGGGGAAAAAAACATACGGTCACTGCTATACGCCGTAAAGATCAATCAATTGACTATTTTCATGTACCGAAGTCATCTCCCCATTGGGTACGACTACTAAAAAAGATTCCATTTATTCGTGGAATCGTTGCCATTATTGAAGCAAGTGCGATTGGATCAAAGCATTTGAATTTTTCTACCGAACGCTTTGATGTCGATCCTAGAGAAGATTATCACATCGTACAACAACAAAGTTCAAAATTTACAATTGTTCTTGGCGTAGCCCTTGTTGGGGTTCTCTCCTTTTTATTCGGAAAAGTTCTATTTACATTACTTCCTGTATTCTTAGCCGAATTTACTCGTCCTCTTTTTTCAAGTGATACCGCCCAAATTTTAATTGAGGGGTTCTTTAAATTTCTGTTACTTCTAACATATATATACGCGATATCCCTCACTCCTTTAATTAAGCGGGTGTTTCAGTATCACGGAGCTGAACATAAAGTCATTAATGCCTTTGAAAATGGAGTAGAACTTACAGTAGAAAACGTTCAGGCACAATCAAGGCTCCATTACCGTTGCGGTAGTAGCTTTATTCTATTTACTGTTATTGTAGGAATTTTCGTTTATATGCTTGTTCCTACAGAGCCTTTATGGGTCCGAATTGTGAACCGTTTAGCCTTAATTCCAATCGTCTTAGGTGTATCGTTTGAAGTGCTTCAGCTTACCAATGCACTAAGAAATCTTCCTATCTTAAAATATCTTGGATACCCTGGTCTTTGGTTACAATTATTAACAACAAAAGAACCGACAGATGATCAAGTTGAAGTAGCGATTTCCGCGTTTAATGAGCTCCTAAAAATGGAAAATAATGAACAAAAGGAACTTCGGATGCGATCCTTCTCATAATTTCCAAAATCGATGTTTAAATTTGTAAAAGATTGCTCATCATGCTCATAGGAGGTGGCTTTCTATGAATGTACGTTTTGTCGTTATTTCGGTGATCGGTCTCCTTGCCATCGTCGGGCTATTAACGACGATTATGCAAGAACCGATTCAGTTGTTGAAGCAATTGGTGTTCATTGCCGTAGCCATTGGATTGTTTTTCTTCTTTTATCACCTTTTTTGGAAAGCACAACCTAAGAGAAAAGAGCAGCGAGCATTTCGTAAAGCAGCCCTTCAATCCAAGAAACGATTAAAAAAACGACAACAAAAAGACCAATCGAAACGCCCAAATAGTTGGAAAAAAGAACACCGTAAACGGTCAAACGTTCATTTAACAGTCATCGAAGGAAAAAAAGGTAAGAAGAAAAATCGGGCTTTATAGCTTGATATTTTCTTCTTTTCTTTTTGCCCGTTCCCCTCAATAGCTCCATTTCATTAAAAAAGCTTCTGCTTTTTTTTTGCCTAGTTCGATGAGCGCCTCTTTTTGTTCCTCTGTAATGTGGAAATCCGTCGCAATCAAATTAGCGGTTGGAATAAATATGATATTTTTTTCGTGTTTTCGAGAAATGTAACGTGAATCATGGGCCTCTTTCATTGTTTGAAATAAAGCTTCAAACAGTGCAAACGCATTTGCAATCTTTTTTTTCGGTCGTTCACTCGTTTTTGGACTTAATTTGACACCGATAACCGGACGAACTTTTTTCGTCTCATCTTGGTCAAATAACCAGATCGGAAAATTACTTAATACACCACCGTCGACGATGTAACAACTCCCTTTCTTCGTTCGTAATTTTACAGGTTCAAAAAAATACGGTAAACCGCAGCTCATTCGGACTGCTTTTGCTACTGGAAATGAAGATGGATCAATGCCATATATTTTTAAATCGTCTGGTAAAATTAATATCCTTCCGTTCGTTAAATCACTCGCAACGATTTTTAGTGATCCTGGCGGTAAATCACCAAACGTCCTTACTCCTTTCGTAGCTAAATGATGATTTACCCATTTTTCCAGTTGATCCCCTTTGTACAACCCCATTCGCCAATATAAAAAGAGCCACTTCGCCAATGGAAATTGGATGAATGTTCTTCTTTCATCGAGAAATTCGCTTAAATTGAGTTGTTTAAGTAATTGACATAATTCTTCTCCCTTATATCCAGCACTAATCAGCGCGGCAATTAACGCCCCCGCGCTTGTTCCGGCTAGTCGTTTAAATACAAATCCGTTCTTCTCCAATGTTTGGTACGCTCCAACGAGTGCGTATCCTCGCACTCCTCCCCCTGAAAAAACCCCATCGATGTACATGTTATCCAACTCCTTCTCGTTCTTTGATACATCTTTAATCAAAGGAAGCAGAAAATAGAACTAGGGGAACGAGTGAAAGTGCGTACATTCATTGGAAGAATAGGTTGTAAGAAATAAAAAAGGTGCAGGAAAATTCCCTACACCTTATATTTCAGTTACAGTCCGCATTTTAACTGGGCACCACAGTTTGTACAAGTGTTGCAGCCACCTACTTCTTGTACTTTTCCTTTTCTACAAACTGGACATATGTTGCCAATTTCGTTTCCGATTGTGACATCGGTTGAACGAACATCTTGAATCGTATCGACTAACACGACCGGATGTTCTTCAGGTAAGGTCATGTTATGCTCTTCTTCTGTATGATTTTCTTCTGCTTTTAAGGTTAATACTTGTGTATCACGGCTTCCATCAACATAAACGGTTCCGCCTTTAGCTCCACCTTTGTACAGCCGTTCGTATACTTTCTTAACTTGTTCAACGGTGTATCCTTTCGGAGCATTGACCGTTTTGGAAATGGAGCTGTCAATCCAGCGCTGAATGACGCATTGGACATCCGCATGCGCTTCTGGTGACAAGTCCATAGCGGTAACAAACCAATGCGGAAGGTCATTCTCGTTCGTTTCTGGATGTTCGTTTAAATATTCTTTTACGATTTCTGCTTTTACCTCGATAAACTTTCCTAGACGACCGCTTCGATAATACGTAAAGGAGAAATAAGGTTCCAATCCAGTGGATACACCGACCATCGTTCCTGTTGAACCAGTCGGAGCCACTGTTAATAAGTGTGAGTTCCGAATTCCGTGTTCTAAAATGGATTGACGGATATCTTCAGGCATTTTCTTCATATATCCTGATTGAATAAACGCTTCTCGGAGACGACGTGTTTCCTCTTCTGTTTCTCCGATTAAATAAGGAAAGCTCCCTTTTTCTTTTGCGAGTTCAATCGATGCACGATACGCAGTTGTCGCAATCGTTTCAAACACTTTGTCAACTAGTTTATTACCTTCTTTTGAACCGTATTCTTTTTCACAATAAATCAGTAAGTCGGCAAGCCCCATGACCCCAAGTCCAACCCGTCGTTCGCCGAGCGCTTGCTTTTTATTTTCTTCAAGGAAATATGGCGTGGCATCAATGACATTGTCTTGTAACCGTACGCCTACTTCAACGGTACACTTTAATTTTTCAAAGTCGACTTCTTTTGTCTCTTTATTCACCATTTTCGCCAAATTCACTGCCGCTAAATTACATACGGAATATGGGGCTAATGGCTGCTCCCCGCATGGGTTAGTCGCCACTACTTTTTGACCATACGCTCGAGCATTTGTCATTTCGTTCGCATTATCAATAAAGAAAATGCCTGGTTCTGCTGAGTAGGTTGCACAAATGTTAATTAAATTCCAAAGTTCTTTTGCGCGAATTTTCCGGTACGTCCGTACTTTATAACCCATTTTTTCCCACTCACGGACATCTCCAACGTGATGCCACTGTTCATTGTAAATTTTCATTTCTTCTTCGTTATAAGACTCTACATCAGGGAAACGAAGCTCGTAATAATCATCGTTTTCTACGGCTTCCATAAATTCCTTTGTTAAACAAACAGAAATGTTAGCACCAGTTAGGAAATCCGGATTGTGAACGGAGTATTTTCCACCTTCTTTTAACATACGCTCTGCTTCCGCAATAACTTCTTTTGAAAACCCACCGTTTCCAGGAATGTTTTTATAATTGACAATCCCTTGATACATGTCGCGTTCTTGTTCAGTTAGCGGCGTAAATTTTAACTTTTCTTGTGCAGTTCTTTTAATTTGTTCATCGTTCGTATTTTCAATCAAGAAGCGTAAAATTCGTGGGTTTTGCATTTTCGAAATAATAAATTCAATAATGTCTGGATGCCAATCAGCTAGCATGATCATTTGAGCTCCGCGTCTAGATCCACCTTGCTCAACTAAATGCGTTAATTTTGCTATATCATCGAGCCATGAAACAGAACCGGAAGATCTTCCGTTGACACCGCGAGCTAACGTATTTCGTGGACGTAATGTAGAACCGTTTGTCCCAACCCCTCCCCCGCGGCTCATAATTTCCATCACTTTTTTCCGGTGTTCCGAAATTCCTTCTCGTGAATCTTGAACAAATGGCATCACGTAACAGTTAAAATACGTGACATCCGTCCCAGCTCCGGCCCCATAAAGAACACGTCCGGCCGGTACAAAGTGTAGATTCACTAGTTCATGATAAAATTTTTCGAACCATTCTTTCCGTTTTTCTTCCGTTTTTTCGACAGCTGCAAGACCCGTTGCATTCCGTTTGGCAATTTGTTCATAGTACACTTCCAGCGGTTTTTCAATAACATCAAGGGGACGAATAACGATGCCGGTTTCCCGCTCTTCGTCCGTTTCCAAATTGCTGCGAAATTCCTCTTCTACAAGCACTTTGGCTTTTTTTTCTTCCCAGTCGATTTTTAAAATATATCCTAATCCACGAGCCGGGAATTTAGGGTCTTGTTTAATGGTTAAAACGACAAAATCTCCTTCGGTTAAGGTGATTTTTTCTGTATCTTTAAACGCATAACGATCAAGCATGACCAATCGGGAAACGCCTCGATGGGTAATATGCATATCAGGGGTAATAGGGTGAACCTGTGGGAACAAGCGTATATCCTTATTTAATCGCTCCTTATTTATGGTCATTTGTTTTGACGAGGCAACTACCATGTGCTCCAACTCCTTTAAATATAAATTTACACATGTTGTTTAAGAAAATATGTATGAATGAATTATCCTTACCGTATCATAGTCTTCGGATAAAATCAACTAATAAATACAATATATTGTGCTCGTAAATAAAGCTGACATACAATATGTTGTATGTTTTGAACGGATGTTCGCTTCATTGTCAAACAAAAAATATTGTCAATCTTGGAGCATTTATAAGTATTTGGACAAAAAACTGGGAATAAAATCTTATTTTGGACATTTTTCGAAGTTGATTATTGGCAAAATTCTTTCAAAGCCTATCAAATCAACAAAGTGGGTTATTGTCAGAAAAATCGAAATATAAAAAAAGCTGCTCCTTATTAGGAACAGCTCGTTAACGGCGAAAATTCCATTCTTCGGATTCGTACCGCCGGCGTGCTAATTCTTGAACGTATGCCTCTTCTTCCTCACTTAATTGATAAGGATGTAATTCGATATTTAAGCCTTCTTCAAATCCGCGTTTGAATGCTTCCTTCGCTTCTTCCATCGTGATGGCACGTGGACTAATGTCGTTGATGGCTACAGCTTTGTTTTTAAACGCTTTTTTCATTCGTTCTTTGACCCGTTCACTTGGGTATTTAAACAGAGAGAAGAGCTTCTCTTCATCAAGGTCTAGTAAAATGGAGCCGTGTTGTAAAATAACTCCTTTTTGTCTCGTTTGGGCGCTACCAGCTACTTTGCGCCCTTCCACGACCAATTCGTACCAACTTGGAGCATCAAAGCAGACGGAAGAACGTGGATTTTTTAATTTATCTTTTTCTTCGTCTGTTCTAGGAATCGCAAAATAGGCCTCCAATCCGAGACGTTGAAATCCTCTTAATAACCCCTCAGAAATCACGCGGTATGCTTCGGTAACCGTTTTCGGCATGTCTGGATAGTCTTCTGACACAATGACACTATACGTTAATTCGTGCTCATGAAGGACTCCACGGCCTCCGGTTGGTCTACGAACAAAGCCTAATCCATGTCGTTGAACCGCTTCCAAATCGATTTCTTTTTCTACTTTTTGAAAGTAACCAATAGATAATGTCGGTGGATTCCATCCATAGAACCGAATCGTCGGTGGAATTTTTCCTTGGCTATGCCATTCTAACAACGCTTCATCAAGTGCCATATTATAAGAAGGAGAACAATATCCTGAATCAATAAAACGCCAAATTTCTTTCCTCATGATGTATACCCTCTTCTCTAACCTAATTCTATTCTCTATCAATTTTAGTCTATCAAAAATATTAAAGAAAACAAAGAAAGAGCACGTATGGTATTGGTATTTTCGTCTATTTCCCTTTGATTCTTTTCCAATGATGACTATAATAGAAATTAGTGACTAATCGAAGAAAGGAGTATTCATCTTGTACTGGTTTCTCATTCTTTTAGGAGCAATTATTGCTTATTCCATTTATACATATTTTTATCAAAAACGAATTATCACTACACTTACTCCAGAAGAGTTTCGCAATGGATATCGAAAAGCTCAATTAATTGACGTACGCGAACCTAACGAGTTCGAAAGTGGCCACATTTTAGGCGCTCGTAACATTCCTTTATCTCAACTTAAAATGCGAATGAAAGAAATCCGTCCTGACAAGCCAGTCTACTTATATTGCCAAAACAGCATTCGGAGTGGCCGAGCTGCCCAAATGCTTTATCGTAAAGGATATAAAGAACTATATCAATTAAAAGGCGGCTTTAAAAAATGGGACGGAAAAATTAAGAAAAAATAAGAAAACAGCTGGATATTGTCCAGCTGTTTTTGGTTATGTCTAATCTACCTTCCTCTCCCTCATGGCACAACTAGGGGATTTCGAGATACAAATACGACTTTTTCGGTGCCAAAATCGATATAGATTTACATAGAGCCCTTTTTCGTGCATAAAAATGATTTGACGAACAACAATTAAATATTGTTCAAAAGTTACTTATTTCAATGCATACATGTTTCTTTTTTGTACAAATTTTATAATACCGACATTTGGTAAGCACATATTCACTCTAATTACTCTTCATTTTTCAATCGTTCCACATATTCCCGAACCATTTCTTCCGTTACACGCTTTCGGGTTGGAATGATTCCTTGCTTGGCTAATTCATTAATTTCATTAGTAACAGCATTAATTTTGTCAACGGAAAAAGGTTGACCGTTTTGACATAATTGAACAGCCTCTTCAATGTATTCTTCGCGTTTCGCGTTTAAAGACAGAAACTTTTTAATTTGTTCGTGTTGGCGTTGTGAATGCTTCGTAATTGCGAAATGTACTTCGGACATCTTTTAATCTCCTTTCTATATTTACTGCGGCCATTCGAGAAACGTTTCGAACATTCTTATTATACATGGACGCATGGAAAAAAAGAGGACCTGTGGGAAAAACATCCCCACATGGTCCTTTTAGTTATTGCTTTTCGTAACGAAGAATTGGCTTACGAGCTGCGGTTGTTTCATCTAGACGTTTTACAACGGTTGTATGTGGTGCTTCTTGAACAATTTCCGGATTTTCTTCCGCTTCTTTCGCGATTTGAATCATGGCGTCAATAAACGCGTCTAACGTTTCTTTTGATTCAGTTTCTGTCGGTTCAATCATAATACACTCTTCGACGTTTAGCGGGAAGTAAATCGTAGGTGGATGGTAGCCAAAGTCAAGCAATCGTTTCGCAATATCGAGTGTACGTACCCCTAGTTTCTTTTGACGCTTTCCGCTTAATACAAATTCGTGCTTGCAATGACGATCAAAAGGTAAATCATAGTATGGTGCGAGTTTTCTCATCATATAGTTCGCGTTTAATACGGCATTTTCCGTTACTTCCTTTAATCCGTCCGGTCCCATTGAGCGAATGTAAGTATAGGCACGAACGTTAATACCAAAGTTACCGTAGTACGGTTTCACTCGTCCAATGGACTGTGGTCGATCGTAATCAAGCACATATTTTCCATCCTTTTTCATTATAACTGGTTTAGGTAAAAATGGAATTAAGTCTTCCTTCACTCCAACTGGACCAGAACCTGGACCGCCTCCACCGTGAGGACCTGTAAATGTTTTATGAAGATTTAAGTGAACAACATCAAATCCCATATCTCCTGGACGAGCTTTTGATAAAACCGCATTTAAATTAGCACCGTCATAATACAATTTACCGCCTGCTTCATGCACAATTTCTGCCATTTCTACAATATTTTCTTCAAACAAACCTAACGTATTTGGATTTGTGAGCATTAACGCCGCTGTATCTGGTCCAACCACTCGTTTTAAATCTTCAATATCAACTAGTCCATGTTCGTTCGATTTCACGGTGATCGTTTCTAATCCCGCCACAGTTGCTGATGCTGGGTTTGTTCCATGGGCAGAGTCAGGGACGATTACTTTTGTTCTTTGGAAATCACCATTCGCTTCATGGTACGCGCGAATCATCATTAACCCTGTCCATTCTCCATGGGCCCCGGCAGCTGGTTGAAGCGTTACTTCATCCATACCGGTAATTTCTTTTAAATGCTGTTGTAAGTCGTACATTAATTCTAACGCGCCTTGAACAGAGCTTTCGTCTTGTAATGGATGCAGATGGGCAAATCCATTAAATCGAGCAACATTTTCATTTATTTTCGGGTTGTATTTCATCGTACAAGAGCCTAACGGGTAAAAACCTGAGTCTACCCCGTGATTTCGCTTTGATAAGGCGGTATAATGGCGCATGATGTCAAGTTCCGATACTTCCGGAAGTTCAGGTTCTTCTTCACGCATATACCCTTCTGGAATAAGCTCTATTACATCCACTTCCGGAACGTCTAACTCAGGTAAGCTATAACCGATACGACCAGGTTTAGAAAGTTCAAAAATGAGTGGCTGATCTTGCTTATTCATGGCGATCCCCCAATTCTGTTACAAATGTGTCAATTTCCTCTTTTGTACGTAGTTCTGTCACCGCAACTAACATATGATTTTTGAGTTCTGGATAGTCACGACTAAGATCATATCCGCCGATGATTCCTTTTTTCAGTAAACGCTCATTTACCTTTTTCACCGGTTCATCCAACTTCACGATAAACTCGTTAAAGCCATAACCATCAAAAACAATTTCAAATCCGTGTTTTTTTAATACTTGTTTTGCGTAATGAGCTTTCTGGATGTTTTGCAGCGCCATTTCTTTTATCCCTTTTTTACCAAGGGCCGTCATCGCTACCGAAGCCGCAAGTGCGTTTAATGCTTGGTTAGAACAAATATTGGAAGTGGCTTTATCACGACGAATATGTTGTTCACGAGCTTGTAACGTTAATACGAATCCTCTCCGTCCTTCCTCGTCCGTTGTTTGTCCGACAAGTCTCCCAGGCACTTTCCGCATCAATTTTTTTGTAACCGCAAAGTACCCGCAGTGCGGACCACCAAAAGCAGTTGGAATTCCAAACGGTTGCGCATCGCCAACGACAATATCGGCACCGAGCGCCCCTGGTGGTGTGAATACGCCAAGAGCTAACGGATTGCTGGATACAACGAGCATTCCTTTTTGATCATGGATCAACGCTTCTATTTCTTTTACAGGTTCGATTCGCCCAAAAAAGTTCGGGTATTGAACGATTACTGCCGCTACTTCTTCGTTTATTAATTTCTTTAATACTTCAAGATTTGTAACCCCATCCTTATAAGGGATTTCGACAACTTCTATGTTTTGCCCTTTTGAATATGTCTTTACAACTTCGCGAGACTCTGGATGAACGGTGCTTGATAATAATATTTTCTTTCGCTTCGTATGGGCTGCACTTAACATCGCTGCTTCCGCTAACGCTGTTCCGCCATCGTACATGGATGAGTTTGCTACATCCATTCCTGTTAATTCACAAATCATGGTTTGAAACTCAAAAATGGCTTGTAATTCCCCTTGAGAAATTTCTGGTTGATACGGAGTATATGCGGTGTAAAATTCAGAACGAGAGATGACATGGTCAACAATTACTGGAATATAATGGTCGTATACACCCGCGCCCAAAAAGGATACATGTGATTTTAAATCGGCATTTTTAGCAGCAAGTTGACTTAATTCTTTCATTAATGCCGATTCAGATTTCGCTTTTTTAATGTTGTATTCACCTTTAAAACGAACTTGTTCCGGGATATCGCTAAATAATTCGTCAATGGATGAAACGCCAATTGCTTCTAGCATTTCTTGTTTGTCTTTTTCCGTCATTGGCAAATAGCGGTGCTGCATAATTAGACCCCTTCCCTCTTTATTTTGACCGTTTATAAAACGGAGTTACGACTATCTTCGCTTTTAACTTTTTATTTCGAATTTCAACGAATACTTCTTTACCAAGTTCAGCATGCTCTCTTTTTATGAGTGCTAAGCCAATATTTTTCTTTAATGTCGGTGATTGTGTACCTGTAGTGACCGTACCTACTTGTTCATCTCCGACAAAAACGTGATAACCATGACGCGGAATACCGCGATCAATCATTTCAAGGCCTACTAATTTGCGTGGCGCTCCTTCTTCTTTTTGTTTTTTTAATATTTCTTTCCCAATGAAATCTTCTTTGTCTGTTTTAACGGCAAACCCGATACCGGCTTCGATCGGCGTAATATCTGGTGATAATTCTTGCCCGTATAAAGGTAGATTGGCTTCAAACCGTAATGTATCACGAGCACCAAGGCCACACGGTAACACGTCACCTTCTCCTGCTTCTAAAATAAGCTCCCACAATTTTGCTCCGTCTTCTGATTGACAATAAATTTCAAACCCATCTTCACCTGTATAGCCAGTTCGTGATACTAAAGATTTTATTCCTTTTAAGTCCACCTCTTTTTTGAACTTAAAGAATTTGATTTGACTTAAGTCTACGTCTGTAAGCTTTTGTAAAACAGACTCAGCTAATGGACCTTGAAGGGCGAGCTGAGCTGTTTGTTCTGATATATTCGCTAACTCCACATCTCCTGTCACGTGTTGCTTTAACCAATCGAAATCTTTTTCAATATTAGCAGCGTTGACAACAAGCAAATAATGATTTTCGTCTAACTTGTAGACGAGAAGATCATCAACGGTTCCCCCGTTTTCGTAACACATCGCTGTATATTGGGCCCCTCCGAGGTTTAATTTGGAGACATCGTTAGTCATCATACGCTGAAGAAAAGCTAAGCTATCTGTTCCTTTTACTTCTATTTCTCCCATGTGGGAAACATCGAATAATCCAGCTTTCGTACGCACCGCGTCGTGCTCTTCTTTAATGCTCGAAAATTGGACAGGGAGTTCCCATCCTCCAAAATTAATCGTCTTGGCCCCGTATTTGGCGTAAACATCAAATAACGGTGTTCGTTTTAATGTTTCCAACACTCATTCCCCCTTATCCTCTTTCCATTTCCACATGAAAAAAGACAGAGATATCCCGTATTCAATCGAGAATCTCTGTCCTTTCACCTGAAAGTTTGCCGATTACGGCTTTCCTCTTGGGTGGTTTCATCCATGTGAAACTCTCTCCAGAGCCGCGTCCAACAAGAGTCTTTTTGCCTGAGAGATTCACAACATTCGTTGCTTGCTCCTTCGGCGCTGCCATCTTGGCAGTCTCTCCTCTTGTTTTCATTCGCCTATATTTCGTTAAATTTTGGTCATACTAATAAAATATAAGATGTGTGAGAAATGGAAATATTAAATTCCTTTCAAAATTTCATGACACTTTCATCCTACCATTAAATATACGTTTAGGGCAATAACATTATTTACATTAAAGGGGTGGTCATACATGACCGTTCATATTGAATTTGATTACAGTTGGGCGGAGCCGTTTATGGAAAAGTATGTCCAAGACGGTCCATGGGCAAATTGGGAACTATACCAAATGGCTGTGGAAGTTGAAAAACATCTAATAATTCCTGATTTTTATGGACTTCAAGCTCCTCATCATTTACCAAACTTAACGCCACTTCCCCACCAATTAGAAACGGCTAAAAAAGTCGTTGAACATATGAACGGTAAAGCCATTCTTGCGGATGAAGTGGGCTTAGGTAAAACGATTGAAGCGGGGTTAATATTAAAAGAATACATGATTCGTGGACTCGTCAAGAAAGTGTTAATTTTAGTGCCCGCTTCCCTTGTATCACAATGGGCGTTTGAATTAAATACAAAATTCCATATCCCTGCTGTTGCCCAAAAAAAAAGCTATGTATGGGAACAATGTGATTGCGTGGTTTCCTCTATTGATACGGCCAAAAGAAGCCCACATAAGGAAATCATTTATGATCAACATTACGATATGGTGATTATTGACGAGGCCCATAAACTGAAAAATCATAAAACGAAAAACTATGAGTTTGTACAAAATTTAAAAAAGAAATTTTGTTTATTGTTAACAGCCACTCCGATTCAAAACCGAGTGGAAGAAATCTTTCATCTTGTATCATTACTAAAACCAGGACATTTAGGAAACCATTCACGATTTTTAGAAAAATATAAAAATAGAAAAGTGGAAGACGATCAATATTTAAAAGAGCTTGTTAATAAAGTGATGATCCGCAATCGAAGAGTCGATACAGGTATTGAATGGACAAAAAGGAAGGTTCAAACCATTATTATTGAACAAAATGAACAAGAAAGAGCGCTTTATGAAGCGATTCAACGTTTGAAGTGGAATCATCCATTACATTCAACAAGCACCTTCTCTTTATTAACGTTACAACGGGAAGCATGTAGTAGTCGTGAAGCTGTTTATATGACTATCCAAGAGATGTTAAAAAAGCTGGATGGAGCGCCAAATCACGTCTTACAACCACTGGAACAACTCATTGATGTTATCAACCAAGTACAAGTCAATTCTAAAGCCCAAAAAGCATTAGAACTTATTCGTCAAATCAACGATAAGGTCATTATTTTTACTGAGTATAGGGCAACACAAATGTATTTACAATGGTTTTTAAAACAACATGGCATCTCTTCTGTCCCATTTCGTGGAGGATTTAAACGAGGAAAAAAAGATTGGATGAGAGAACTGTTTCAACACCACGCCCAAGTGTTAATTGCCACTGAAGCCGGTGGTGAAGGAATTAACTTACAATTTTGTAACCATATGATTAACTTTGACTTACCATGGAATCCAATGCGATTAGAACAGCGAATTGGGCGCATTCACCGACTCGGACAAGAAAACGATGTGATCATTTATAATTTTGCCACCAAGCAGACGATTGAAGAGCATATATTAAAGCTATTGTATGAAAAAATACAATTATTTGAGCGGGTTGTAGGTGAACTTGATGAAATATTAACGCGTTTAGAAGTAGGGAGTATTGAAGACCATTTACAAGATATCTTTGAACAATCACAAACGGAAGGTGAAATGAGAGTAAAAATGGAAAACCTATCATCCTTACTCCAACTAGCAAAAACGATGCAAAAGGAGTCGAGCCCAAATGAATCAACAACAAATTCATCAATATCTTAAACGCTATTTTACAGCCAACCAATGTGACATCATCGAAGAAGGAGAAGGGCACCTGTCCGTTCAATTAACAGTTGAACTCGACAAGGAATTAATGAATCGTCCATTTTATTGGCACTACTTAGAACGAACAGGTGGAACTCCTCAGCCGATGCGGGTCACCTTTATTACGGACGAAACCAAAACGAATGAACAAATAAAAGGAGAAAAAGTTCATTTTGGCTCACCGAGGTTACATCAAATCTTTGCCTCCACGAGAAAATTCGGTCGATTTATTCGGTTATATGAACAAGTATCGCCTCATTTGACAAAACAGACTTCACTTTACCCATGGCTATGTATGAATTTTAAAATTTCTTATCAATGCGACCGTAAGAAAGATTTGTTTTTATCCATGGGACTAAATCTGATTAATGGTACCATGGTCCAAGGATTTCATGACTTACTTGTTCAATACAATTTAACTCCGAAATTACCTGATTTCACGTTTACTCTTTCGCCGATCATTATGCCTATTAGTGGCATGAAACGCATTGAACATTACGTCCTTGAGGTCCTCCATCGCCAGTCTCATGACTGGGCAAATGAAGCCAGGAAGCGTTGGGAAAAAGATTTAGCTTTACTGAATCACTTCTATGAAGAGTATGACGAAAAGCCAGAGTCATATTATTTGGAACAAGAAGCATTACAAGAACAATATGAGCCGAAAATCGTGGTCCAAGTGGTCAACGGTGGTATCTTTTATTTAACCAAAGCGTTGCTAAAACCTTCTTCATAGGTTTTCCTTTAATTGATAATAAAGGAGGGCATAAGCAAGTTCGCCGTCCGTCCATTCTCCTTTACGAAAGCGTTCGAAACATTCGTCAACTGGGAGACGGTGGATTTCAATCAATTCATGTGGTTCGTGTGCTGGCTCTCCTTCGTATAAAATATCGTCCGTAAAGAAAAGATACGTTTCATCGTTTGACAACCATGGACAAGGGTACATTTTTCCAATCGGAACAACGTTCCCACAGCGTATACCTGTTTCTTCAAACAATTCCCTTCGCGAAGCATCCTCTAAGCTTTCTCCCTCTTTCACCCCTCCCCCTGGAAGTTGGTACACCCATTGATTAATTTCTACTCGAAATTGACGGATTAAAATAAAATATTCGCCGACTTTTGCTAACACTACTACTGCTGTCGGATTTTGTTTATGTACAATGTTTGTTCCCAACCGCTTCACCTCCATTTTCTTCCATCATAACAAAAAAACCGCCGTGTAGGCGATTTCTTTTTCTATTATTTTTTCTTAAAAAGGGCGAGAATAGCGTAAGGAATAATCCCGAACCACCGATACAATAAAGGTGGTCGACTATTCTTTTTTTTATGTCTCATTTGTTTTCGCTCTAATTTTGGTTTATCAAAATACTTGACTAAATTTTCTGTTACATATCGAATGAGATCATTTCCGTTCACGGTATACACCCCTTTTCTTTCGATACCCATTATACCCTTATGAAAAGGAGCGTATACGTTTTTCCACTTCTTCTACCGCAGCTGTAATGGATAAACCTGTCGTATCTATATGAATATGTGCTACTTCTTTGTAGAGACGTTCACGTTGTTTATATAATGATACAATTCCTTCTTCATCAAGTCGCTGAATTAATGGCCGCGATTGATCCCCATTAAGCCGCCGAACCATTTCTTTTGGATCACATGATAAAAAGACAACCTTACCTGTTTCCTTCAATAATTTTCGATTTTCCTCTTTCAAAACGATTCCACCACCAGTCGCAATCACCCCGGATGTGGAACTTATTTGCTTCAATGCTTCCGTTTCCCTTTGTCGGAAAACCTTTTCCCCGTCTTGTGCAAACATCTCTTGGATTGTCTTTGAATATTGGTTTTCAATCCATTGGTCGGTGTCAATAAACGGAACGTTCCATTTACGGGCCAACTTTTGTCCAATCGTTGATTTTCCAGCCCCCATAAACCCAACTAAAAAAATGATCAATCTACTCACCTAACTTTCTATCCAACGTTCAATGCGCCTGTTCTCTAAATTATAACTTATTATAATAGGTAATTGTTGATCGACTGTCAACGTGACGTAAACGTTTTGCTCCCCTTCGTCAATAAAATAATGGACCGTTATTCCATTTACCATTACCGTACCTTCCCTTGTCTTCTCTTCTTCGATTTGTTTTTTCACGTATTCCCACGAAGCTAAAACAGCTATTCGTTTTTGATAATACTTTTGCACTTCATCTCCATATTTTATTTTGCTTAAAAAAAGTGGAAGGGAAGCAGTGATAATCGTGAGAACTAGCGCCATTGTCCACATCATAACTGGAAAAGTAAAACCGCACTCCCTTGTTAATGGGTTATATCTAGATAGTGGGTAAATTGCGCAGTCTGTACCGTCCCATCCTCAAACGTCACCTCCCATTGAAAACCATTTTTTATAGCCATTAGTTGAATTCGATCCACGTTCTGAAGCGCTATTTCATGCCCTTGGCCATTTCGTCTTCTACGGATCATATTGCCATATGTTTCATATGTCACCTTATCTCCAAGAAGCTCAAAGGTAATTTGATTGCTGCCTAAAGTCCAATGTGAGCACTGCAGCCATTCCATTCGAAACTGGATAACAAACAACTCCCACTCTTGCCAACTCGATGAAGTAACTTCATGCTTCCAACCTCCGACGATGGTAACAATTAATGGAAGAGAGGACAATATCAACAGGAAAATAGAAAAGGTAAAAAGCATCTCAACAAGCGTAAATCCTCGATTATTTTGTGTTCGCATCAACACACCTCTCCACTACATCCTCACCTTTAAAGGAATAACGTACACAACATGTAATCTCATCTTTCCAAAAAACATTAAATGAGAATGGGTTAACATCCACTGTTCTTTCTGATCGGTCTCCAGTGTATACAAAACGTTCTATTTCCTCATACAATAGTCGGTATGCATGAACCTCACCATAACTTTGATTTAATTGCTCCGAAAGTTGAATCAATAGAGGAAGGAGAGTGACAAGTATAACAAACGCGTTCATAGCTACAAGTCCTTCCGTCATCATCGATCCTTTATTGCTTTTGAACACGAAATCTCCCCTTTCCAATATAGGTCGTCAGTTTCCACACGGAATCTTGATAACGAAATGTCACCGTTCCGAAGCGACTTACATTTCCGTTCGGAAGAAAATCAATGGATGTTAACGAGCCATAATACATATCCATGTCGGGCGGTAAGGTTTGTTCTGTAAGAAGTTGAAAGGTGGTAGGAACACGTACTAGGTAACGGTCGTCAACATAACTATAAAGTACTTGAACTCGTTGTTGACGATTGATGGCGACGCTTTGTGCGTAATATAAATCTCCTTTCAGTTGGGCAAAGGTCATGGAAGGAACGATTTGATGTTGAAGTTGGTTCAACAATGGAAGAGAAATAGCCAGAGAGACAAAAATAATAAGAAGTACGATTAACACCTCAGTGACCGTAAATCCTTTTTCCATATGACACCTCACGCCGGATCAATCAAGGTGACTTTTCCATCGCTATCAATTTGAAGGTTGAACTCACTGTTCGGGCAACTCGTTTCGTTTTGTCGTAAATACCCTTCCTGCACAAGTTCAGATATATCATTTGGTAACCGATTATGATTAAGTCGAAACGCTTCTACTTGGCTTTGGACCATTTGAACAAACGCCTTACATCCTTTACTATGAATTTCTTTACTATGAGAGGCGATATTAGGGATTGAAATAAACAGCAAAACCGAAATAACGAGTAGTACGATCATCATTTCTATTAAGGTAAATCCTTTTTCATTCTTCATCCATATCACCCTTTCAAATGTTGTTGATCATATCATATAGCGGAAACATAACCGACAAATATAAGATGATTATCACCATGCCTATGAAGATAAATACAACGGGTTGAACCCACTGGATTAACTGTTTAATATATCGTTCCAGTTCTTCTAGACATTGGCGACTATAATAGTCCAACTCATATTCGAGCTTTCCGTTCCATTCTCCGTGCCGAATAATAATAGATAACTCTTTTTTAAAGTAAGGTAAATCCTCTACTATCGTTGAAAACTCCCTACCCTTCATTAATTGTTCGTGAAAATATGACGCCATTTCTTTGTAAAACGGTTTAAACGGTTGTTTTTCAAAAAGCCGAATGATGTCCATAATAGAAAAGCCACTAGCTAATAAAAAGCTAAGTTGACGAGAAAAAAAGTGGGTGTGGTAAAGAGTGAAGTATGTTCGAACAATAGGTAGGCGACGATAAATCTCTACTTTTTGAAGCGGAGTTTGTGTTTTCCAATACGGAAGGAAGATGACAGCTAACCCAAGGATCAGCAGAGAGGCTATGAAAACAACGACAGGGCCGTCGTATAATAAAAACGAGAGGAAGGAGTTCAGAGAGGAAGTGGAATAGCTAAAGGAGCCATGTAAATATTCCAGTTGAGGGTACAAAAACCATCGCAAAATAACAAACAGTAATCCAACAAACATACATAACAAAATAGGGTATTGGAGCAGTCTTTTTAATTTTTGTTGCTCTTCATTCCTTTTTAGAAGCCATTGTCCTGCTTCTTTAAGTACATCAGCCATTTTTCCATGCTGTTCAGCAAAATAAATTAGGGTACAAACGGTAGGGTGACAACCAACTTCCTTTAAAACATCATGAAGGCGATCGCCATTTTTTAGTCGTTCAAACCCCACGCGAAGCGCTTTGTTTAATGGAGGCTGATCAATCGATAAAAGCAAAAAGTCAATCGACTCGACCATGGTAAATCCTCGTTGTAACATTTCCCCTAAACGAACGAAAAACGTCCCTTGAGCAACTAAAGAAAAATTCGGTTTATTCTTCCTGAAACCAACGAGCATATTCGATATTGGAAATAAATCCAAGAGCAACCCCCTTTCGTAAAAGATCTTTCAATAACGGATAGTGATAGGCTTTTCCTTCACCAGCTGCCTCTTTTAACACGCTTTGTAATGCTTTTCCAGTCAGTAATTCATATACAGGTGAGCGGACGTGGAATTTTTTTTTCGGACAAGAGGGTTCATCAATCCCATGACAATAGGGACAGTTCAGTTTCACGAGACGTTGTGCGGATACTGCTAACAATGTTTGTTGAATTTCATTCCACTTTACTCCAAATTCGAGCAGGCGGTAGATTGCTCCTTTAGCATCCTTTGTATGCATCGTCGTTAACACTAAATGACCTGTTAAAGCTGCACGGATGGCAATTTTTGCTGTTTCAGTATCTCGAATTTCTCCGACCATAATCACATCCGGATCGTGACGTAAAATCGCTTTTAAACCTGTTGCATACGTCACCCCAGCCTTTTCATTAACTTGAACTTGGAGTGCATTTTCATTTTCTTTTTCAATAGGGTCTTCAAGTGTAATCACATGGCGGTGAAGCGATTGAGAACAGTAGTGAATTAAATGATATAACGTTGTTGTTTTCCCACTACCTGTTGGTCCAGTAAAGATAATTAACCCATGTGCATGATGCATTAATGCGTACAACTTACGAGCTGATGATGGAAATAATGATAAGTGAAAGGTAGTTTGAGATGAACTGGATAAAAGAAGTCGAATGACAAGGCTCTCTTTCGAGGAGGAAGTTGGTAATGTAGAGAGTCGTAATGATAAATGAGTTGAATGGAGGTATACTTGATAGGCTCCGTTTTGTGGCTTTCTTTTTTCTCCGATGTCCATTCCACCCATGTATTTAAAATGGGCGACGAGACGTTCTCCTTCATCCATCGAAAAGAATCTAGCAGGATAAAGTGTACCATGAATACGAAAATCGGCTACATACTTTTTTTGCTTCGGGGACAAATGGATATCGGACGCCCCTTGTTCCACAGCCTCTTTAATTAATTCATCGGCTACACGTTCAGTCGATGATATAATAAGCACCACACCTTTCTTTATTCATCTATTGGCCCTTTACCAACCCTTTTCTCGACATACATTTTATACCAATATACATCTACTGTCTACTTTTTTCTCACTTACTGAATAAAATTTTTCCATTGAGTCATATTAATATTATCATTAGTGGGCTATAGCCAAGCGGTAAGGCAACGGACTTTGACTCCGTGATGCGCTGGTTCGAATCCAGCTAGCCCAGTTCAATAAATTCGCCTCTTCTTTTTTAAACGAAGAAGAGGCGTGTTTATTTTTCAATTCTAAAAGGTGTTCCATTTGATTTTGTGAACATTTTGAGAACTTTTAGCGACAATGGACTTCCAACGTTTTCTCAAAGATGAAAACCGATTATAATGATGATATCATCCAATATTTGAGGTGTACACGGATGGAACAGACGTTAAGAATAACCCAAACGTTAGCCGATCCTACTCGCTATGCCATTTATGAATATCTATTAAAAACAAACAAAGTAGTATCTGTAGCCGAAATTGCTCAAGCCTTTAAGATTCACCCAAATGTCGCCCGGTTGCATTTATCCAAGCTGGAGGATACGGGCGTCATCCAATCGATGGTGCAAAAAACCGGAAAAGGTGGTCGGCCTGGAAAAGTATATAAAAAAGTGGATGAACCGATTCAAATATCTTTTCCAAGAAGGGATTCCGCTTTATTGTTACAAATGGCACTTGATGCCTTATTATCACTCGACTCATCAACTATTTATAAGCACTTGATAGAAACAGGGAAAAAATTTGGAAAAAGTATGGTTGAAAATGAACGGAAGAAGCATACTATGAACGAAACGGAACTTCTGTTTTATCAAAAATTGGATATTATTCAGCAAGTATCAACGATGATTGGATCGGTACAACGTGTGGAAGAACATGATGATAAATGGATCATCGTATATTCGATATACAATTGCCCCTATCACGAATCGGTAAAAGCGTATGGTGAAGCGATTTGTTTAATGCATACCGGCTTTTTAGAAGGGATGTTCCAAACGTTATTTTCGAATGTAACGTTTCACCAACAACAGTCAATGGTTTCTGGCTGTTCCAACTGTATTTATCACGTAATCGTCACAAAGTAGTCATGATCTTATATTTACATTTAATTCTCGTTTCCTTTATAATATTGAACTGTGGACTGTGGGTACAAAGGAGGGATACATATGGATCGCATGTACAGAGTGTTAGGTTTCTGGACGGGAATTTTTACGATTATGTTTTATCTTGGAGAAATGTATACAACGTCTCTTATTTTCTTAGGCCAAACAGGATTTTTCATTCTGTTAAGCTACTTAAAATTATCTGAGCGCATGTACTTATATATCTTTGGCGCATACTTAACGATTTTCTTCGCAGGATTTACTTATTATACAACGTTCTTAATGACACCGGGAGCAGGTCATTAAGAACATGGTTGATGGCAAAAAAGCTCTTGAAGGATGTACTTCAAGAGCTTTTTTCTTTTCGCTGAACAAGCGCGCGAAAACTATCACTAAAGCCACCGTCACGAATTAAATACACAATAGATCGATTCCATTTTGCTTCAGGTGAAAACGGATCCGTTGCCGAGTGTTCAAGTAAATCATTTAAAATACCGTACTGAAGTAAAAATTCTTTTTGCGATGTAAAATTTTCCACAAAGCAACCATGCTTCTTACCTTCTGTCATTAAACAGTCGAACCAAATAGAATACGTCATATCGATTTCACCTATTTTCTGAAAGAGATTTTCGACGAGTTGGTGTTGATAAAATCCACGCACACTTTCTTTTTTCATACAAAGGCGTTCTTCCTCAGTAGTTCCGTAGTCAATGGTTAAAATCCATCCTTGTTTCATGTTCGTTATGAGCTTTATCCATGTATCGACCATTTTAATCGGAATTTCCCGACGCACACCTTCTGTTAACTTAACATTATACCGCTGTAAAAATTGCAGAATGTCCTTATTTGTTAACGGAAGATAGGTTTCCTTGAGTTGACCATCTTTTATAGTTATGGCAACTTCCCACATCTTTCCCTCTTTCTGCTGAATGACATGAACTGGAAGTGCGTCTAACCATTCGTTAGAAAACACAATTCCTTCTATTTCAAAGACTTGATTGAAATCAGAATAAAAAGTGACAGGATGTTTCTGAAGCTGTTGATGTTGTACGTAGCGGTGGTAAGGACTATGTTCGATGGAGATATATGTCAACTGTTCGTATAGAGATGGAAATTGGGATGCCATTTCGTTTAAAAAAGCACTAGCAAACGTTCCGTCCCCGCTTCCAATTTCATAAAATCGGATGGGGAGTTTTGAATTGGTCCATTTTTCCACAGCAAATCGGACAATGGTTTTCGCAAACGCTCTAGAGACATATGGGGATGTTACAAAATCAAAACATTTTCCAAGTTTTGGTTTACTTTTCATATAATAACCGTATTCTTCATCATATAAAGCAAAAGATATAAAATGTTCATACGATACGGTTTTATCATAACGAAATAGCTTGTTTATGATTTGGTTCATTTTTTCTCTCCTTTAGTTATTAACATTGACATAGTGGAAACTTTGCTTTATTGTATAATTAGTAGCTTAACTTTATCCCCTCCCAGATTGAAAAGAACTAACATCCCCCGAAAAAACCCTTCTCAACAAGAGAAGGGTTTTTTCTTTACCATATCGTATGATGAACCTATTTTTTATATTCCTTTAAAATCCGTGTATGAACGGATTGTGGTCCATCTCATCTTGGATGGTCGTTTCTACTCCATGACCAGGTAATACGACCGTTTCCTCAGGAAGTGTTAGTAACTTTTCGTGAATAGTTTCAAGCAGCTGTTTATGGTTTCCTCCTGGCAAGTCTGTCCTTCCGATACTTTGATAAAAAAGGACATCTCCAGCAAAAACAATCCCAGCCTCTTGGACAGTATACGACACACTTCCAGGCGAATGACCTGGCGTTTCTAATACTTCTAATGTAAATGGCCCAACAGTTAAAGTCTCTTCTTTTGTTAAAATATAATCAGCTGGTTTGACACGAATAACGTTTTCCGGAAAGAAAAATTGGGAGCCATTTAGCGAAGGATCGAATAACCATTTAGCTTCTTTTTCATGGACATAAACAGGTATGGAAAAATAGTCTCGTAACGCATCTACCGCGCCGATATGATCAAAATGTGCATGAGTTAATAAAATAGCCAAAGGGGTTAACTCATTTTTCTTTAAATATTCAATTAGTTTTTCACCTTCTGCGCCAGGGTCAATGACTACACATTGATGATTGTTCTCTAAAAAATAGCAGTTCGTTTGTAACGCTCCTAATGGAATTCTTGTCCATTTCATCCTTATCATCCTCCTAACCATAGTGTACACGACATTTGCGGCAAAATCGAAGCACAATCGTTTCATAAAATACACAGAAATGTACATCCTATGAATAACATCTTTCATGAAAGTGTCACTTTTATACCTCGACAAACGTAGAAAAAGGCATTACAATAAAAGCGAGTATTTATGTACTTACATAAAACGTTGGTTTTAATGTTGAAGGCTCTCTAGATTGAAGAAAGGAGTAATACAAATGGGTCTAGTCATTATTTTTGCATTAGTTAGTTTACTAGCCGTATTTGCTACTATTAGTGCATTAAAAAACAAAAATGTTTTAGGCATTTTATTTGGATTAGCAACAGTTGGCGTATTTGGTTGGTTTACAATCATGACCGTTCTTCACCACGGATATCCAGCTGCACACTAATATCGAAAAAAGGAGCTGATTTTTCCCACCAGCTCCTTTTTTTGTTCCTATTTTTCCTTTAATTTAGCTCGAACCGATTCAAGTTTCTCCTCCATTTTTCTTTTTTTATCTCTCCGGTCATCGATTCGAATGTTTGTTGCCACCCGGTGAACTCCTTTTTGAAACGGTGCTTCGTGAATCGCTTGAATGACTTCAAATAGATCTTTTAATTCCCCTTCAATAATCGTATTCATTGGAGTTAATTGGAAGCGAATTTTTCCTTCTTTTTCAAACGTGGTTAACAGGTCATGTAGTTCAGCTACATAAGAACTAATACTTGGAGAATTCGTTCCAATTGGAATTACTGTGACATCTGCGATGGCCATTTTATTCATCCCTTTCTTCGAGTTGGATTAACTGTTTGATTTCCTTTTTTTCCAAATCAATGATTTTGTCTAGTTGGTAACCAATCAAACAATTATTTCCTGACGGTGCACATTGAATTGGCTCGTTTGTTGGGTATTCGATGATTTTCGTTTTTTCTTCAGATGTTAGGGAAAATTGCACGAGTTCAAACCCTTCATTGTAAGAATCGGAATCCGTTGAGCGGTATGGGACAAACGTATAAAAACGGTTGGTTTTCGGAACATAATCATAAAAAGGGACAAGCCAATCCGTATATTGGGATAAATGAGGAACCTTCCATCCAGCTATTTTCGAAAAAGAAGTCTCTTCATAAAAATCGTACTGTGCTAACCCCTCATTCTCTTGAACGTTCGATATTGTCATCACATATGGTGAAACGACATCCACATGATACACATGTTGTAAAAGCGTTGTTTCTGTTTCATTTTTAAAAGAGTACGCCTTTAATGGCCCATCAATAAACGGTTGGTCTGTGTTCCAATCGATATACAAAAAAGAATCACCATCATTGTACCATTTAGAAAACGGATTGGAAAGGTAAACAGTTTCTAAACTTTCTTCGTACCAATTCCAAATGTACGTATCATACGTCCAATCTTCATAAAATGCGGTGATGAGTAACTGGTGTTCATTATGTGGATTCCAATGAAACGATAATTCAAATGATTCGATGAATGTCGACGTATAAATGTCCCCTTCCAAATTTACTACCGTTAGCTCTCCTGCATAGGTAAATGGAGCCGTATGGACAAGAAACTGATTTTTCGTTGGACTCACCTGAACGTCCACTATAGGATGTTCGGTTTCATATAGAAGTTTTTGTTTACCGTCATATATATCATAAAGAAGTACTTTCGACATTCCAGAATCGTTGATGATGAAAATTATTTGCTCATCATTGATCCAATCAATCACCTTTTCAAACTGTCCGGTAGCTAAGGTTAACGGCTGAATCGTCCGTTCGATAGAGGGAGAAGGTGTCTGATTTTCTTGTCTCGTCGAGTCATCCGGACCATTTGATGGAGAATCCTTTACACACGCGGTTAAAAGGAAGGAGCTACATATAAAAAAACTAATTAGGAGATAAGAGTGACGAAAAAACATTGATAACCCCCTCCTCCCTAATATCTTCTTACATTAATATGTACGTAATAAATTGAATTTTGTTTCATGTAAACGAAAGCAACCCATAGAAAAAGCCGAATAACTCGGCTTTTTCACACTATTAATCATATAGTGAAACAAGAAAAATTCCTAGTACTTCTTCATAAATTTGATCAAATTGTGATAACGGAAGGGGATTCATTCCTTTTCCTAATTCTATCGTAAATCCACTTTTCCGATATTCTTGAATAAACCAATCTCTGTAACCAGCATAGCTATCTACGTATCTTACTGAGCAATAGCCACAAACTTGTTCAAACCGTTTTGCTAAATGAGCTGACTCCTCCGGTTCAAGTCCTTCGTATCCCCAATAAAATTCTTTACCTTGCGTATGAAGAGCGAGCAACCGATCAAACTTTGATTGGTTGGCTAATTGTGCCATCGCTATTGCTTCTGGTTCACTTAATGGTTTATATCCTGGAAAATCTCTCGGAGCCGGCGCCTTTTCTTCTTTTCGTTTACGTTCAATTTCCCATTTAGCTGGATATTGATTATTTAAATCAACACCACGAATGTTTGCCTTCCATCCTGAAAAATCAGTTGAACCTTTATTTAGTTTCAAGAGTTCGTCCTTTTTATTCAGCGGAGGACCGTTGAGGACTAAATTCACCCCATCCGGATTCACCATAGGAACAGCCGAAATTGTATTTTTTTCATATAACGGAAGGCTGACCACTTCTCGAATTGGTTGGGAATTGGTTAATGATAATACATAATCATTGAGAAACGTCATTAAAACAGGAGTGGTAATCCATTCGTTTGCATGAAATGAACCATTCATATGCACTTTTCTCTTCCCGCGTCCAATAACTAATTCATACAACGGACGACCATCCACACTTTTTCCAATAATACGTTGACGAATGAATGGATAGATTTCTATAAGTTGCTTTAAATCTTTTTGCAGGACATCAAAAGAATAATTTGTCTTTCGATTCATTAATCGAGTTGTTATCCGTTCTGGAAGGCAGATGAGTTCTCCAACAGGTAATTGAAGAGGGTTGACTTGTTGATTTAACAAAAATAATGCATCAACATCAATATTTTTCTGCTGGGCGAGTTTCCAAAGCGTATCTCCTGGTCGAACCGTATAATTGACAGCAATAAACCCAGGAATACGGACACATTCTCCAATTTTTAAATTTTGAGGCTCAGTTTGACGGTTCGAGTCAATGATAAGAGCTAAAGGGACATCAAATAATTGGCTGTAATAATCTAACGTATCTCCTTCACGGACAGTTACGTCCATCATGAACACCTCCCTTTCTCCTTTAACATTTATGTTATTTCTAGCTTTTCATGACTAATTCAGAAAAAAATGCCTATATAGAGGAGGAAACCTCTACATAGGCATGTCGTTTATTTTGCTTCCTTTGTTTCAAAATAGTAATTTTCTTTGTCATAGAAACGTAATAAGTCACCGTAAATTACTTCGTCAGAATACTCAAGTTCTTTCGCCGCTTTTTCCATATATGGTTCACAGTAAGAACGATCAACTGGCTGCTCTGTTTCTTTTGAGTAGCACACATTGTCGGTAAACACATAATCCGCAGTTATAAAGCTTCCATCGCGTAGAACGGCGAAATCTTCATGATCTTCGCTGAACAAGTCAGCACCAAACTGAAGATCGTTTTTCGTTTCAATTCCTAAAAGATGAAGGAGCGTTGGACGTAAGTCAATTTGACCTCCTACTTTGGAAATAACTTTCCCTTGATGACCAGGAATATGAATGATTAACGGTACTCGTTGTAATTGCGTACTTACAAAAGGAGTTACTTCTTTTCCTAAATATTGTCCCATCGCTTCATTATGGTTTTCAGAAATTCCGTAATGGTCTCCATACATAACAATGATGGAATTTTCATACAAACCAGCATCTTTCAACTGTTGGATAAAGTTTTTCACCGCTTCATCCGTATAGCGAACCGTCGTGAAATAACGGTTGACTGTTTTATCATCAGAAGTAAATTCATCAATAAACTTATCTTCTTCTTCTACAATGAACGGATGATGGTTCGTTAACGTAATTAATTTTGTATAAAACGGTTGAGGCATTTCCTTCATATGAGCAATAGATTGTTCAAAGAATGGGATGTCTTTTAATCCCCAACCAACGGAGTTTTCTTCCGTTACTTCATAGTCTTTCATAGAGTAGTAGTAATCGTATCCAAGAGATTGGTACATCACGTCACGGTTCCAAAAGCTTTTATTGTTGGCATGCATACCAGCTGTAAAGTATCCATGTTCTTTCAACACTTTAGCCATTGAATTATATTCATTACCTGAATGGGTAAAGAATACCGCTCCACGGCTAATTGGGTAGAGGGAATTATCAAGTAAAAACTCAGAGTCGGATGTTTTTCCTTGACCGGTTTGATGATAAAAGTTTTCAAAGTAATAACTTTCTTTAATAAATTCATTTAAGAATGGCGTAATTTCCTGGCCATTCACAGTGTTATTAATAACAAAGCTTTGTGTGGACTCTAACGTAACAATAATTAAGTTTTTTCCTTTGGCAATACCAAATAATTCATCATTCGGTTTCGCATAATTGGCCTTCACGTAGTTTTCAATTTCTACTAAATTACTTCCATCCGCAAGGGCTCGTTGCGCAGAAGACTTAGATTGAAGATAAATATCATATAAGTGATAGTTGTATGTTCCAATATTTTTGACCAAGATTTCACGGTCAAACGTACGCGTTAACAACTCTGGTCGTTCTGTTTCAGCTAAGCCAAGGTTGAAGAACATAACAGCAATTGTAAATAGGAAATAAGCTCTTCTTTTAACTTTTGTAAATGAAGCCAATTCGACAAGCGTAGGAAACCATTTCACAATAACCAATAATAAGATAACATCTGTAAAGTAAAAAATATCCGTTACCTCTAATAATTCAGTAACACTACCACTTTTTCCTAAGTCAGCAAAGTTGCTTGTTTGAAATAGAACAGGTAACGTCAAGAAATCGTTAAAAAATCGATAAAACGCTGCGTTTGCGTATAATACAAACGAAACGATAAAGCTCGTTATTAAAATGTAGAGAACTCGTCTTTTTTCACTTTGGAAAAACAGGCTGAGTCCGAAAATAAACAATAAAAAGCTTAACGGGTTGATAAACAAGATAAACTCTTGCATTGCATTTTCAATCGTTATATCAAAGCTAGTTTTATAGACAATGTACGTTTTTAACCATAGGAGTATCGTTGCTAAGGTAACCAGTGATATCCTAGGTAGTTTCACATTCTTCATCGCGAAAACCTCCTAGTTGGAAAAAATTTCTAAAAACTTACATTTTTTAGGATATTAACTACAACAATCAGTAACTATCTTAATACTTTTTTTACAAAAAATCAAACCGTTCTTTAAAGATTTTAAGTAAAATACTATTTTCAATGGTATTCCTCGACTCATTTTTTTAGACGTACATACCTATAAAAAAGTTTCGGTTTTCGGAAAAAATTTATGACCGTCATTTTTCACCTAACTACTCATTGGAATGAAAAAGAGTTCTCCTACATGGAAAACTCTTTTTGGAACCGGTTATCGTTGCAAAAGATGTTTAGCAAGCCATGCCGCTCCAATCACTCCGGCATCATTACCAAGGGTAGCTAGCGCTAATTTGGTAGAGGTGCGAACTGTCGGAAACGCAAACTGATCAAAATACGAATTTATCGCCTCAAGAAGCATATTCCCTGCTTTTGACACCCCACCGCCAATCACAATGTATTCCGGATTTAATGAATTTCCTAAATTGGCTAATGCTAAACCAAGGTAAAAGGCTAGTTGATCAACAGCCTTTTCAGCCAATTCATCTCCTACCTTAGCAGCATCAAATACATCTTTAGCCGTTAACTTGTCTAATGATTTTTGGCGTAACGAAGAAGGGGTGTCTTCCTTAGCTAGCAGCTCTTTTGTCATTCTCACAAGACCTGTAGCAGAGGCAACCGTTTCGAGGCACCCAGTTTTACCGCAGTTGCACAATGCACCACCTTGCGGAATAACGGTAATATGCCCAATTTCACCAGCGGCACCATTGACACCGTGAACAATATGTCCGTTCGAAATGATCCCACCGCCTACTCCAGTACCAAGCGTTACACAGACGAGCTCTTTCGCTCCATCTCCCGCTCCTTTCCACATTTCCCCAAGAGCGGCACAGTTAGCATCATTTTCCGCAATGACCGGTAATCCTGTCTCTAGCTCTAACATATCTTTGAGTGGGTACTCGTTTTCCCATCCTAGATTGACAGCTCCAAAAATTATCCCGCGTGAAACATCAACAGGACCTGGTGCTCCTAAACCAATACCGAGAAGCATTTCTTTCGAATGGCCGAGCTGTGCTAACATCGTATCAATCGATTTGGCGATATGAACGATGATGTGCTTTCCTTTGTCAGAAACATCTGTTGGAATTTCCCACTTATGTACAATTTCACCATACCAGTTAAGAAAAGCTATTTTGGTCGTTGTTCCACCTAAATCGACACCGACTAACCATTTATCTACCATTTGTTTCTCCCCACTTATTTCGATAATCTCTTTTCCTTTTCTCTCTCTATTTCTTGTCTTAGTAGAAGCATTGCCGTTTGAAAATGACGAGGCTCAATTAATTGAGACTTAAATAATTCGCATAATTCCTCTTCCATTAATTCTAAATCAGCTAATCGATCACCAATATAAATAATAGTTCCATATTGTTTTAAAAATTGCTGAATATCGTAGATGCTTTTCACGATTTCACCAGCTTCCTACATCATTACGTACATTAGTATAGTGGATGACGGTTCATGTGACAAGAAGCATCCAGTTGTTAATACAAAGTTATTAAAAGTAATCTCACCACTCACCTTACCGATCCGGATCTTGTGGATGTAGAAACGTAGGCCGACGATTTTTCAACGGAATCGGTGAACGGATAAAGACATCCCGGAACGCACGATAATGAAATGGAATAAATGGCCATAAATACGGGATACCGAATGCTTTCATTCGAACTAACAGGAAGATCCATAAAAATGTCCCAATGACAAAACCAATCACCCCGAACGCCGCCGAAGCGAGCAATAACGCAAGTCGAACTAATCGATTAGCTAAACTCATCTCGTAACTAGGGGTCGCAAACGAACCTATGGCTGCTATAGCTAAATATAAAATAACTTCATTCATAAATAATCCTACTTCGACAGCCACTTGGCCAATCATTAAGGCAGCGACTAAACCGAGAGCTGTTGCTAATGAGGAAGGGGTATGAATGGCTGCCATTCGGAGCATATCAATCCCTATTTCAATGATAAAAAATTGAACAATCAATGGTAATGCTCCCTCTTCATTCGGACCAATAAAAGATAATGCTTCAGGAAGCAAGGATTCATTTTCGGCCAACAAATACCAAAATGGTAAAAGAAAAATAGACACCCATACCGCCAAATACCGTACGAGACGTAAATAAGCCCCCACTAATGGTTTGTTGCGATATTCTTCGGCATGTTGTAAATGGTGCCAAAAGGTTGTAGGTGTAATCATAACGCTTGGAGACCCATCAACGATAACACAAATATGCCCTTCAAACAAATGAGCAGCCGCTGTGTCTGGCCGTTCTGTATAGCGAATCACCGGATAAGGGTTCCAATGTCTTCCAGATATATATTCTTCTAATGTTTTTTCCGCCATTGGCAGACCGTCCGTATCAATCTTTGACAACGATTCCTTTAGTTTGGCCACGGAATCTGGATCCGCGATATCTTCTAAATAACAAATGACGACATCGGTTTTAGATCGTCTTCCGATTTGCATATATTCCATGCGTAACGACCGATCACGGACTCTTCTTCTCGTTAAAGCAGTATTAAAAACAATTGTTTCCACATATCCATCTCTGGACCCTCTTACGACACGTTCAATATCCGGTTCTTCAGGACCTCGTACGGGATACGTTCTAGCATCGATGATAATTATCGGGTCAATTCCTTCCACAACAAGTGCTGTTGGCCCCGAAAGAACGATGTCTACGACCTCTTCTAAATCGTTGTTCGTTTCTACTTCTACATAGGGAATGTACGTTTTTAATAATTGATCTAACGGTTTATTCTCTAATTGGTCTTCTCGTAGACTAGACAAATGCTTCATTAAATAATGTAAAATATCGTCTTTTACAAATCCATCAACCATAAAAAGGGCCATATTTCGTTCAGCATATACTAAGTCGAGCTTGATTACATCAAAATTTTTGTCTACCGCTAACGTTTTTTCTAAAAAGGTTACCTTTTCATCAAAGGAAAGTTTCGTCTCTTCCAATGTCATCACCTCATACGTACCAAACTCTAGAACCATCATTGACATTGGAAGAAAAAAACATACATTAAACATAATTTTCCCGACCGCTCATATAATGGAGGTATAGCGGACAAACCTAACGGAGGAAACAATTTTATGAAGCAAAAATATATGATTGTAGCCGTATGGCTGCTCATATGTTCCTTCATCGTTATTATAAAAACAGAAAAACCAGTACGTGAAAGTATCATCTTTTTCCCAATTAATCAAAACATTCGTTTTCAAACGGCTAGTACGGTGTTAACGTTAAAAGAAGAAAAACGAAACGATTATTTTCAAGTCGTTTGGAAGATTATGTCGAAGCTACAAGAGGACGCTTATTTACGTCAAGATATCGGCCTTTTGTATGAAAATGGTAGATTAAAAGGAAAAATGAATGGATGGGAACAAAACACGGATCGAATTGTCGAAAGTATGATTGTATTAGGACAGGAGAGCAGCTTATATCAAGCCATTTCATTTCATTATGCCGAAATCCATGACAATCAGACGGATGACATTACGAGTGCCCAAACGATGACAAACGATCATTTGTACGTTATTGATTCCAATTTTAGCCCCCTTACTTCATTTCGAGAAGCAAGTAATAACTTAGAAGAGGAATGGGAACACATTTTAGACCATGTTACGAAACAGCAATTACAATATACTTGGACGAAAGGGTTACAGATATTTAAGATCAATAGAAGCGATTATATAGAAATTCCGTTAACTTCCTTACACACGTACGAACATGAACCCTTCCCATCTTATTCTATTGAAGACACTCAAATCATTATCGGAAACATTTGGGAAGGTTTGTACAAAAACTATTTTCTCGGAATAAAAACAAAAGACGGCGTAGTTGATCCGTTAAACAGTATAGTTCCCCTAATTTTGTTCCCTAAAAAAGGGAATCAATTGCTTATTTTAATCGTAACAGGAGATCAAGAACCCTTTTTACTTAAGCAACAACTTCCCACTTCAAATTAAAAATCAAAATATTTAAACTTAAATAGATAGCTAAAGGATATTATGTTTAATTTAAAGCAAATATCCTTTTTTTATTACTTCTTAAAACCTTAATTGAAATTTACTTGTCAAGTATAAGTACAGAGTTACTAAAATAGAGCAATTTTTCGCATACTACATCATATGAGTGGGAGGTGAATAGAATGGGTAGCTGGAACAAACAAGCAAGTAGAAATAACAATATCCAACCCAATTTAAAGTTTATCAATGAGGAACAAGCAGAAAAAAAAGTTCAGTTTAGCGTCCAAAATCAATATGGAATAGAAACAATGATACAAGAAGTAAAAGACGTAAAACCTCCACTGAAATGACAATAGAAACAGCAATCTGTTTTAGCGGATTGCTGTTTTGCATCATTAAAAAGATATATCCAGATGCGTTCTATAAATTTTCATTTTGTTGCTTTATCTCATCTTCACCAATTATTGCATTTGCTTTTTCTAAATTTTTGTGTTCATCTACGGAGTCTCCTGCGATATTCTTTGGTTCTTCAAGTGGATCGTATGCTTGAATAGTAATCTGTTCTTTTTTAGCTGCTGGCGTTAAATAATCTTCAGTCCTTTTCATACATGCAACTCCTTTTATTGAAGGTCTCCGTATTTAGTTTAGCTCAGGCGGTTCCCTTTTTACTCCCTGTTAGAAGGGGAAAGAAGAGTCTCCGCAAAACCGTTTCCTTTTCACATCGTTACACTCTCTTTACCACGATTTGCTACTTCCCCCAAAATCGATTTATTTCCACCTCTTAGCCATTATTAATAGCTTTTAGCTGCACATACAAATTAAAGATAAAAGGACATCACATATTACTCCATACGAATATGCAATGTACTTAAGAGGCTTTAAAGGCGATTAAAATTTCTTATATATTATGCTAAATAATCTATTTGAAGACCGTACCACATCCCAATGATTATAAGGGCAATACTTATTACGAAAAATAGAAGTTGTACCCACTGAAAACGTTCCTTTGGTAAATGTACAATTCCTGCTGCTAAAAATCCTCCGATAAGTCCCCCAATATGTCCAGCATTATCAACAGCCGGAATGATAAAGCCAATCAGAAGATTTATTCCTAACAACGTCAGTAAGTTAGCTCCCATTGTTCGAAAAAATAAAGATGGACGGCGCACACCAAAATAAAGAAGGGCTCCAAAACAACCAAAAATCGCTCCACTAGCACCTGCAGATAACGATGGTGACAAAGCAAAACTAGCGACCGTACCAAAAATACCGGAAATGATATAAATCATTAGGAATCGACTATTCCCAAAAATTCGTTCGACGATGGAACCGAAATAATATAAAGCAAGTGAGTTCATCAATAAATGAAGTAATCCGATGTGTAAAAACATCGGTGTAATAAGCCGCCACCATTCCCCCTCTTGAATGAGTGGATTAAATTTTGCTCCATACTGTATTAACGTTAATGGGTTTTGGCTTCCCCCAGCCCATTCCAACACCATAAACATCATGATTTGAATAACTAAAAAGAAGTAGGTAAAAAGAGGTTTCCCTACCGTAAATAAGGCTTTCTCCTCTTTTTCTTGTTTAATGGATGTAAGAATTGTTGCCTGCTGTTTCCACATCACATCTGCCGACGATACTTGGTTAATGGGTGGAAACGGAAGCGGTTGTTGTAAATGAGCTGCGATTTGATTCCAATTGGCAAATGTATGATCAAGAATAATCGACGTGACCTTTGTTCTAGGTGCCGATTGTTCTGAATACGGTTTTTCCAATCGAAATTCATAATCATCAACAGGGGGATACATCGAAATGTATATATTTAAAATGTCTAATTCTCGTTTAAATCGTTCTTTTCGTATTTGTTCACCTCGATATGCGGTTTGCTCTATATCCCTTTTCAACCAATTGCTCCAATCGATATCAAAACGCTGCAATCGAATCAAGGGAAACGGCCCTTTTCGATTCCGTTCAAACCATAGCTCTCGCTGGTTTTCAGACAATTTAATTAACCGATAATCTTCTTTATTTACAAGATGAAAAGCGAGGCTCCAAAATACATAATCTAGTTGAACAATCAATCATCCGTCCCTACCTTCGCCAAATTTTGGGGAATTGTTTATTATTTTCATTTTATCTTACTTTCAACAGAATGCCCATTATTTTGATTCATAAAAAAAAGCGGGGTTATCCCCCGAATATTGAAACGATGCGTGAACGGAACCAAGGAATGTTCTCAATGACGCGTACAAATAGTTTTTGTACCATTAGACTACCTAATAACATATTGACAACACGGTATCGATATCGTTGAATTAGAAAAAAACATAATACTCCAACGAGTATCAACCAAATTTTTTTGTCCATCGTCATCCCTCCTATTTGTAGTGTGTAACATCCTAAGAAATTTATCCTTTTCTCTACATGAAAGGGAATGCGAGGATATCAGAAAACAGCCTAGATCTTTTATTGTTTGGTACAATTGATGAACTCATGTTCCGTAATTATTTGTTGAACAGGTATATCATGGGGTTCATTCGGAATATGATCAATTAGTTGACAAGAAAAAGCTAGTGATACCGTTTTCCCCTGATAGTCTTGTAAGTATCGATCATAATACCCTCCACCAAATCCGATACGATATCCCGATTGGTGAAAAGCTACTCCCGGGACGATCAGTAAATCGATTTCCTCTTTTCGAACTTCTTCAGTTTCTAAAAGTTTCGGTTCATATAAATCTAAATACACATTTTCAAGTTGTTTGAATGATTCAATGACGTGAAAATTCATGCTCCGCTCTTTAGGAAAGCATCGAGGGACAACGATACGTTTTCCTTCTTGCCACCCTTTTCGTATAATTTGCCACGTATCGACTTCTGGACGCCGAGAAATGGTGACACCTATTGTTGAACTATGGTTCCATTCATCGGTTTGAAACAACTTTTGAGAAATTTCAAATGAGTTTTGTTCATATGTTAGCAGGTCCATAGCAGCTAACCGTCGTAGAATCTGTTGACGCCATTCTTTTTTATTCATGGTGTTCATCCCCTTTGTTTTACATTTACGAATCGATTTCGTACAAAGAAAAAAGCAGCAGGAATGTTCCTACTGCTTACTTTGTTTCGCGGTGTAAAGTTACGCGCTTTTCACGTGGGCAATATTTTTTTAGCTCAAGACGGTCTGGATTGTTACGCTTGTTTTTTGTAGAAATATAGTTACGCTCACCGCACTCAGTGCAAGCTAAAGTAATATTTACACGCATGCTATTCCCTCCAATACTTCATTCACATGTTGTTCATCTTCTCATACGACTTTTCTATCATATCACTTTTTTGAGGGAAATGCTAGTCTGTTTTTTAATGCGTAATGCATTTTTAGTACTTCCTCGTCGTCTGATCCATGAACCATCCAAATATTAGCTCCCGTTTCAGCAAATGGATCGAGGGTGAACTCAAACATCATCATCCCCATGACAAAGCCTTTTCCACATGGACGGTAAGAAATTTTTCCTTTTTGTAAGTAGGAATGTATTTTTTTATTTAATTGTATAGAAATTGGTTGAATCGACGGAGTCACAGCATACGACTTTAACACATGTCCATTCATTAAACTCCAGCCCTTACCGTAATAATGCCATATAGAATGATGCTTAGGAGAAACGTAAGCAAAATGGTCCTTCCCATAAACCTTTGGTTCATAAAATACGAACAATTTGACTAACTTCATTTCTTCCTCTCGATTAACTATTGGAATTTGAATCCAATCAATACCAACCGATCTGTACTCTTTTATAAAACCAAAGGTGACTCCTCCTACGCTCTCCTCTTGATGAACCGGTTCTTCTACACAGCGATATTCCCCGTTCACCCAAAGCACAATCAACGGGTTGATGGTCTCAGGCACAATACGTAACGTTTCTATATTTTTCATTCGGCGTCATCCTTAATTTATTTTTTTACAATCAATCACTGACCAGTACCTTCATTTAGCTGTGCTTCTATTTGAATGTCTTTCATGATACGAACCGTTTCTTCTGCAATTCGGTCCCAACGGTACAAATGTGACGCAACTTCTTTTCCGTTAAGCGCTAATTTATGAGCTAATCTGCCGTTTGATAGGAGGCGTTGTAAACAGTTTACAAGGCTTTCAGGATGATTCGGTTCCATAAATAATCCTGATACACCTTCTTGCACAATTCCTTTAAAACCACCTGTTTTCGACACTATAATCGGTACTTGAGCCGCCATAGCTTCAATAGCTACAATTCCAAAAGGTTCATACGTACTTGGAAACACGGAAGCATAGCTGCTTGCTAGAAGAGCGTTTCGCTCTAATTCGTTGATATATCCAACAAAATGGACATGTTCAGCAATTCCTTTTTCTCGTACCATTTGTCGATAAATTTCAAGTAGCGGTCCTGTTCCCCCTATGACAAAAACAATATCGAGACGGTCGGCTATTAGTTTTTGGGCTGCTTCAATTAGTGTGTCAAACCCTTTTTCTTTTACCATTCGTCCAAACGATGAGATGATTTTTTTTCCTTTAGGAACGAGAGAAAACTTCTCCAATTGTTCAATTCGGAAAGCGGCTTGTAATTCATCTACATATACTCCGTTTGGAACGACAGATACTTCTTTCTCTTGAAGAGAAAAAATTTGTTGAACTTCGTCTTTCATAAATTCGCTACATACGATTAGATGATGGGAAGCTTGAATCAACTCTTCTTCCGCTTGATGGATAAACGATTGAAGTGAGGTATATATACCTTGATTTCGCCCAAATTCTGTTGAATGAATCGTTGATAGTAAAGGAAGTGAAAATTTATTCTTTAATACTTGAGCAGCGGTTCCCACCATCCAGTCGTGTGCATGGATGACATCAATTTTCTCTTTTTGAAGAATAGAGGTCGCTTTGATAACAAGTGCTTGGTTTAACATCCCTACCCATTTTTTAAAATCTGCCTCTACTACATGCAACGGTATGACCCGATGGACATGGACCCCATTGACAAGTTCTTCTGCTGGTAAAGAATGTTTATTGGCAGTAACAACATGAACCCGTATGCCTTTCTTTACTAACGATTGGCTTAAATCATAGACGTGACGAGCGAGACCCCCTATTGTATTTGGAGGAAACTCCCAGCTTAACATAAGAACAGAGAATGGATGGTTTGTTTTTGGCTCTTTCCGTCCTCTTCGATTGATTTTTCGCGGTTGTTCTTTACCAAAAGCAAATAATCCTTCACGATATTTTAGAAAATGGGAGTTAATATGTTGATTTTCAAGCTGGTCCTTTAATTGCATAAATGATTCTTCAAATTGACGAATCAATGGTTCTACATAAGCAGGCGGCTCCTTTAAAGCTAACAAATGCAAATACATCATCCACTCTTTTTGTAGTTGCTTTCGAACCCGATCAACCATTGAATGGCCGCTATTTTGTAATAATGAAAGGATGTGCTCCATCCTATGAGCTGTTTTTAGTTTTGATAAAACGTGCTCTTCAACGATCGACCGCTCTTGTTCCATTTGCTCATACGTAAACGGGAAGTGAACAATGTGTTGCCATGACTGTTCGTTAGAATAGGTTAAAGAGGACGTTTCATTTTGTAAAACCGACCATTCCCCTTTTACGGTATACCGTTTCACTTTTCGTTCATTCGCTATGTCTTCCTCTTTTTTACCCACAGGAATGACTACCCATCCGTAAGGAGTGATTCTTCCCTGTTTTTGTCCCGGTACTTCCATTAAAAATGTTCCACGAATTCCTTTTTGCAATAAATATCGCTCAAGTCCAGGTACGTAGGCCATCGAAGGTAACCACAGCCAAGCTGGTTGCTCTTTAACGTATTGTTGCCATATGGAAATGGTCATATCTACTTGTAGTGTGAGTCCATAGTGAGTTCGTAAAAGTGGAAGAGGAAAATCGCTCACTATAGTTGGTAGTAAGATTAATTGGTTCTTTCGTTGGTACGACTGAATGATTTTCGTTATTGATTGATCGTATTTTAACCAAATATACAACCATTCCCTTTTTCTTTCGTCTTTGGCATATTCGTTGAGGATATGAGTCATTCCCTCTTGAAATTCTTTGGATTCAAAAAGTGACAAAAAAAGAGGATTTAATACAACGATATGACAGGGAGATGGAGATTGTTCCAAATGTTCTATGATACTAAACCATTGTTGGGCATGCCAATGCATGTAATGGATTCCGTCTTGTTGTTTTAATAGCCTTAAAGGAATGTACGGAATGGATGGTTTCCATACAAGAGGAACTTCATTTACCATAATACCCCTCCACTAATTATTTATATAGTACGAATAAACTGAAACGTGCTCAACCCATTTCGGCTGCTGGTCTTCACCGCGGACATAGCGTCGAATATTTTGCTGAAACTCATCTGGCATAGCCTCATTCATCAATGGAACATGAATCGTATTTGATCGGAGAAGTGGAAGAAAATCGTGATGATGTTTTAATCCAAGTTCGACGCAGTAACACCGGTTTCCCTTTAACCCTTTGAGCATCCATTCTTCACAATGTGGAGGAATCGGTATTTCAAAAATGGAATGAGCATTAGAGCCATTGAAATGAATGTTTGTTACGTCGTAAACACGGAGGCACAATTTTTTCTCATTACTTAACTCACGATAATAAAGCGCTACGGTATCCCAAACTTCGTTAGAGATACTCCAGTAAACAAAAGCTTTCGTTGGTTGAATGAGTGTTAAAAACATATCATTTGTTTCCGAGAAGAATTGAAAGGTCGGGAAATGGTCTGCAGGAGTATTGACTTTCGCGGTCCGTTTTTGGTCATCAATAGAATCAAGTTGAATTTTTCCTTCTTTGTATTTTTTCCATTGATATTGAACTTTCCCTACCGTTGTATTTAATTCCTTTGCAATTTTTCGAAATGATAGACCTCGCTTTCTTAAGTCAATAATTTGTTCAATCACTGTAAGTCACCTCATATAAAATTATAAATATATGAATCAAGTGAAAAATTATGACAATTCTTTCTTTGTTTATCGTAACATTGATAGGTTAAAAGGACAATAAACGCATTTTGTCGGATTATGTATGATTTTCTTATGATCGATTTCACACTTCTGTCCCTTTTGGTTGTAAGCTATAATATAGGTAGCAAAAGTTGTATAATACAGGAGTGAAGTCATTTGGAAACCGTTTTAATCATCCTTATTTCCATTTCGATCGCTTTGTTCATTTTGTCATTTTTCCAAAAAGATCGGACAAAGCAATTGGAGAAAGAGTTTGAAGAATTCACCCTATCTGTAATTCAAGAACAATACCAAATGAAAAAAAGATTAAAAGTATTAGAAGAGGAATTATTAATTCAAGAAGAAACGTCACCGTTCAGGGCTGTTCCAAAGAAAAGGCCGCAAGTGCATGAAGTAGTAAAAAATCAAGTGCTCGCCCTGCACCGTCAAGGGCTAAGCTTAGACCAAATTGCCAAACAATCAGCGCTCTCTTTGCAAGAGGTATATCAAATCATCGAATCGCATAGATAGGATGTTGAGAACATGGATCGAAAAGTAACAAGAGCATTTGCAGCAGGACTATTCGTATCATCCTTAACCATCTATGGCTACCATACATTTTTCAACTCACCGAGTACGAAAGAAAATACTGTCGAAACATTTGTCAAAAAAGAAACGTATGATGAACTCGAACAGTCATACGAAACCTTAAAAATTGATTATGAACAGACCCAACAAAAAGTTAAACAGCTGCAAGAAGAGACAAATAAAATAGAAAAACAATTGGTGTACATTCTTGAAATAACACAAGGAATGACTCCATCAGACATAAGTGACAAACTAGAAAAAGCCGGCATTATAGAAGATGGAGGGTCTTTTACGAAATTCTTGGTTGAAAAAGGCTACCATCGAACAATACAAATCGGTACATATAAAATAACGAACGACATGACCTTCGAACAAATTGCAGGGGAAATTTCAAGTTAATATCACAAGGTAAGGGGGATGCATTTTTTTGAGTACTTTTTCCGATAGAAAAATACTACTATCAATCATTTGAAGTTTACACTGTTGCCAGACGAACCGCTATGTTGTGAAAAAAATAAACATATCCGTTAAATTCTCGGTAACCGCTATACCATTTCGTCAAAACCTAATGAACCTTCAAATACAAAAAACCGGATGAACTTAACTAGTTCATCCGGTTTTTTTAATTCAGTTATTTAAATCGTAGTGACGTCCTTTTACTAAATAGAAGATGCTTTCCGTAATGTTTGTGACATGGTCAGCCGTGCGCTCTAAATAACGACAGATGAATGAAAGCTGCGTAATTTGTTCGATTTTTTCTGGCATTTGATGTGTATATGAAAGTAACTCTTGAATGGTTTGACCATATAAGGAATCGACTTTATCGTCCATTTCCGCTACCTGCTTTGCTTTCACGATATCTTCTTCTTCGAATGCCTTCATTGTTAATTCAATCATAGATGAGGCAATTTGATGCATTTTTTTAATATGGTCAATCGGTTTGATTAACGGCTCGTTTCCAATGCGAATCGTTGATTTTGCGATATTTACCGCAAAATCGGCAATGCGCTCTAAATCGCTTGCGATTTTTACGGCCACCATAATACGACGTAAGTCAATAGCCACCGGTTGCTGTTTCGCAATTAAAAGAATTGCAAAATCATTAATTTCTTCCTCTAATTTATCTACTTTCGCATCTTCTTCCATAATACGTAACGCATCGTCAATATTTTGTTGTTCTAGTGCCACGATTGCTCGATTTAAGGCGTTTAAGGCATACTCACCGAGTTCGACTAACTTATCTTTAAGTTCTTGTAAATCGTATTGAAACTTTTCCCGTACACCCATGATTGCTTCCCCCCCTTATACAAATTATCCGAATCGTCCTGTAATGTAGTCTTCCGTACGCTTGTCGGAAGGATTGGAGAAGATTTTATCAGTTTTATCATATTCTACTACTTCTCCGTTTAGGAAGAAAGCCGTTTTATCAGAAATACGCGCCGCTTGCTGCATGTTGTGTGTAACGATAATGATACTGTAGTCTTTTTTCAATTCTTGAACGAGTTCTTCTACTTTTAATGTAGAAATTGGGTCAAGTGCCGATGTTGGTTCGTCCATTAAAATAACGTCAGGCTCAATGGCTAAACAGCGAGCAATACATAAACGTTGTTGCTGACCACCGGATAATCCGTACGCATTTTGATGTAAGCGATCTTTTACTTCGTCCCAAATCGCTGCACCACGTAAGCTTTTCTCTACAATTTCATCAAGAATTTTTTTATTACGGATTCCGTGAATACGTGGACCATACGCGATATTGTCATAAATAGATTTAGGGAATGGATTTGGTTTTTGGAAAACCATTCCTACTTTCGTGCGTAACTCTTCCACACGATAGTCTTTATCAAAAATGTTCCGCCCACGATAACGAATTTCCCCGGACGTTTTCACGTTTGGTACAAGTTCAATCATGCGGTTTAATGTTTTGATGTAAGTTGATTTACCACATCCAGATGGACCGATAATCGCTGTTACTTCGTTTTCCATTACGTCTAAATCAATATTTTTTAACGCGTGGTGATTTCCGTACCAAAGGTTTAATTGCTTTGTTTCATAAATCGGCTTTTTCACAACTTTCTTTTCTTCCTTATGCTCTTTTGTTACTTCTTCCTTTTTCTTTACTAACGTGATTTCCATGTTGAAAACCTCCCTCATCCAATCGAAAAAATTAATAACGGTTTTGGAATTTGTTTCGGATCAATACCGCAATCGAGTTCATAACAATTAACAATCCTAATAAAACGATAATACCGGTTGCCGCTAAGGCATGGAATTCTTCTTGAGGTCGACTCGTCCAGTTGTAAATTTGCATCGGTAATGCCGTAAACGTATCAAGCACACCCTTCGGTAAGAAGGCTAAGAACGTTGGAACACCAATAACGACTAGCGGAGCGGTTTCACCAATCGCACGGGATAAAGCTAAAATGCTACCTGTTAAAATTCCTGGAATAGCTGCTGGTAAAACAACACGTAAAATGGTTTGCCATTTCGTTGCCCCCATTCCGTAAGAGGCTTCTCGTAACTCTTTTGGTACAGAACGAATGGCTTCTTGGCTCGCGACAATGATAACTGGAAGTATTAACAAACTCATTGTTAAACCAGCGGCCAAAACACTGTTTCCTAACATAAAAGCCCGTACAAAAATGGTTAAACCAAGTAATCCGAACACTACGGAAGGAACTCCAGCTAAGTTAGAAATGTTCACTTGAATAAAGTTCGTCACTTTATTTTTCGGTGCATACTCTTCCAAATAAATCGCCGTTCCCACTCCTAAAATGAAGGAAACAGGAGCCACAACAGCCATCAACCAAATGGAGCCAATTAATGCTGCTTTAATTCCGGCCTTCTCTGGAAAACGTGAAGGGAAGTTTTGAAAGAATCCCCAATCGAGATATCCAATTCCTTGAGTGAATATCCGATATAGAAGGATAGCAAGAACGATTAATCCGAATGTTGTCGCAACGAAAAATATTCCTCGAAAAATGTTGTTCGTGAGAATTCGCGAAGACATTCTCTCAACAACTGTTGAATGATCCACGTATTTCATTAATATTCCTCCCTAAAGCGCTTAGCAATGTATTGTGCTAACAAGTTCATCGCTAACGTAAAAATAAACAGAGTCATTCCTACAGCATAAATACTGTAGTAAATCGTTGTGCCGTATCCAGCATCACCTGTACTTACTTGCACGATATATGCAGTCATCGTTTGTAACGAGCTCGTAATGTCCCAAGATAGATTTGGTGTTGACCCAGCTGCGACTGAAACAATCATTGTTTCACCAATCGCACGTGAAATCGCCAGTACGATTGAAGCGACAATACCCGATACAGCTGCAGGTAAGACAACTTTCATCGTCACTTCAAACTTCGTAGCACCAAGAGCTAGTGCTCCTTCACGAATGGCTTTTGGCACAGATGACATGGCATCCTCTGATAGGGAGGCGATCATTGGAATAATCATGATTCCGATGACAATTCCTGGGCTTAAGGCGTTAAAAATTTCTAACGAAGGTATAAGTTCTCGTAAAACTGGTGTTACAAAGGTTAACGCAAAAAACCCGTATACGATTGTCGGAATTCCTGCTAATACTTCTAAAACTGGCTTTATCGTCCGTCTCGTTTTTTCGGATGCATACTCACTCAAGAAAATGGCAGATGCTATCCCGATTGGTACCGCAACTAACGTCGCAATAACCGTAATTTTTAACGTTCCAGTAACGAGTGGAAGAATTCCGTATGATGCTTGTTCTTCAGAGAACGGATACCATTCCTTTGAAGTTAAAAACTCAACAATGGAAACTCGTTCGAAAAACGTAAGTGTTTCTTTAAATAATGTAAATAAAATGCCGATCGTTGTTATGACTGAGACAGTTGCAATACAGAACAAGATGATTGGAACGAGTTTTTCAAATTGTTGAAGCTTGTTCTTTTTTCGATTTTGTTCAATCATTTCTTGGATTGAAACCTTTGGTGTTGCCATTTTTTGAAAACCCCTTTCATCCACATGGCAAGATGAGAAGCAAACGTTACCTGCTTCTCATCCATTTTCGTTTTAGTTTGTATTACTTAAGGCTTTCAAGAGTTTCAAGAGCCTTTTGATATTCTTCTTCAGGAAGTTTTACGTAGCCTACTTCTTCAGCAAGCACACTTGCATTTTCAAGAACGAATTTTACGTAATCATATACGGCTTCGTCTTCAGCCACAGCAGAGTTTTTCACATAAGTGAATAGCGGACGTGATAGTGGGGAGTATTCTCCGCTTTCGATCGTTTCGTTGGTTGGCTCAACAGGACCATTTCCACCATCAATCGGAACAACTTTTAATTGATCTTTGTTTTCAAGGTAATACGCATATCCGAAATAACCCATTGCGTTTTTGTCACCAACGACACCTTGTACAAGAACGTTGTCGTCTTCAGAAAGTGTAGCGCTTTTCGCGATTGGTTGCTCCTCAAGGACTACTTCATTAAAGTAGTCGTAAGTACCAGAGTCACTACCTGGAGAATAAAGTTTGATTTCTTCATCTGGCCACTCTGGACGGATGTCTGACCATTTTTTCACTGTTCCATCTTCAATCCAGATTTTTTGAAGTTCTTCAATCGTTAAGTAGTCCACCCAGTCATTTTCTTTGTTTACTACAACAGAAAGACCATCATATGCAAGTTTGAATTCTGTATAGTCGATTCCCTTTTCTTCTAATTCCGCTTTTTCAGAGTCTTTAATCGGACGAGAAGCGTTGGAAAGTTGAGTTTCACCTGCGATGAATTTTTCAAATCCGCCACCCGTACCTGAGAAACCGACAGAAACTTTTACACCAGGTTGTTGGATCATATATTCTTCTGCTACTGCTTCCATGATTGGATAAACGGTTGATGAACCATCGATTTTTACAGTACCTTCTAATTGTTTTTGTTCTTGAGCTGCGTCAGAGCCTTCACCGTTTGTACCAGTATCTGCTCCGTTTCCGCATGCAGCGAATACTAAAGAGGTACCAATTGCTGCTGTTAGGGCTAAAAGCTTCATTTTTTTCATTCCGTAATTCCCCCTAGAATTTTTCGTTTGATTGCTTACGTTTAAAATACTAATACATCTCTTTTAAAGTGGTTTTAATCTATTGTTAAGCTTTTGTAAATACGCATAGTTTTATGTGTTTTAGCATCATTCAATTATTGGCAGGAGATTTGTTGAAGTTATAAAAAAAAATAAAATAGGTAAGTAAATATTTTATAGAAATCCTAAGATGGGTTGTCAGAATCAAGAAGTGAATGATCCATATTGGTAATCCATTGGTCTGAGGATAGATGGAGTTTACTAGAGGACGGTTACGAAGTGAAGTATGTTTGTTCGATAAGGTCTCTAGTAATCTACAAAATATGTTCAAAAATCTTGATAAAGTGTCAACTTCGTAATTTTTAGAAATCTGTCCGAAACTTCAATCGATAAATCTAGAATAAAACGAAAACAATCATCATCATTTAATCCTTAACAAAAAATGCGTGACCGAACCTTGTTCAGTCACGCCGAAATATTCATTAATTATTCTTCATCCTCAGTGGGGTGGACCTCTGTTTCCTCCTGTATCCCTTCCTCTATATGATTAACATATTGTATAGCATCTTGTTGTTGATTGGCCATGCGTTTTTGTTTTAACTCAAAGTAGGCATCGAGAACACGCCGACCAATGTCTTTATTAATCGTAACCGCTGGGACACTTTTTTGATACGCCCACGGAACGACAACCGCCATCGCAATTTCTGGTTTGTCATACGGAGCATAAGCAACTAAAGTTAAGTTCGTCGTTTGAGGCGGAGGCCCTTCAAATTCTTTTCGCCGTGGTCCATCGTAAAAAGCTTCTGCCGTTCCCGTTTTCCCAGCTGGTGAATATGGAGCATCTGCAAAGAACGAATAGGCGGTTCCTCCTGGTTCTTGCATTACTTGCCGGAAACCTTCTTGCACTCGTTCCATCCATGTTGGATCGACGTCCAGTATATTTAACACTTTTGGTTGGATTTCCTCAATAATCGGACCAAGTTGTTCATTATCATCATTTGGTTCTCGAATCTCTTTAACAATATGGGGTTGAATACGGTAACCTCCATTGGCTATCGTTGAGACGTATTGGGCCATTTGTAATGGGGTATACGTATCGTATTGTCCAATCGCTAAGTCTAATAACAATCCCGCTTGCTCATATGGCCCTTTAAATCCGATTTGTTCGTTTGGTAAATCGATTCCGGTGCGGACACCTAGACCGAATTGGCTAAAGCTTTGTCGCATCCAGGAAAACGCATCCGTATCAATGACAAGCGGTTGGTTATAGCGATAGACTCCTCCGCCTATACGTATAGCTGTTTGGAACATATATACGTTCGATGATACTTTTAGGGCAGTGATATCATCAATTAATCCAAAATTTTTCCAAGATTTTTTTAATGGAGTATCTTTAATTTTTAACGGTTGGTCGTATATTTTATCCCCTGGTGTGATGGCTCCAAGCTGATAACCTGTTAAAATAGTAGCTCCTTTTACCGCTGAACCCATTGTGTAAGAAGTAGTAAACGTTCCTAAAGCGAAATCTTTTAACATTGGCTGTCCAGTATTTTGGTCGATAGCATATTGCTTTCCTGCAAGTGACAAAATTTCGCCTGTAAATGGATCCATTAAAACGACAAACGCCCGATCCAATAACGACGTATTTGGTAATTTCTTCGCTTTAAGAAGCTCTTCTTCAATGATTTTTTCAACGGCTAACTGTAATTCTATATCTATGGTTAAAACTAAATCTTTTCCCCGTTGTCCTTCTTGTACTAATTCAGAATCGATCACATTTCCAGATTTGTCGGTGATATTTTTAATTTTTTCCTTTTGTCCACGAAGTACGTCTTCATATTGTTGTTCAATATAACTAGTACCGACACGATCGTTACGACTGTAGTCTCGGGATAAATAATAATCAAGTTTTTCTCTTGGAAGTCCCTCTTTCGCTGTGCTCACTTCACCTAAAATCGTTTTCAACGTTTGACCATATACGTATTCACGATCCCAATCAGTCGTTGTATCTACCCCTGGTAAGGAATCTAAATGTTCACTTACTTTAGCAAATTCTTCTGAAGTGACTCCTTCATTTTTTACCATTTGTGGAGTTAAGGCATATCCGCTTGAAAATTCACGGAAAATCGCTAAAACTTCTAAATCAGCTTGCGATAACATGGCTAAATCTTTTTCCGTAATCCGGTCTAATTGTAATTGATACAATTTTTTGTTGTACTCATCTTGAGATAAGTCTAATTCCTTTAACTTCTGTTTATCTTCTTCAGTAATTTTTTCTTGTGCTAAATCTGGAAACTTTAAGATCCAAAAGTCTTTTTTATCCCGTTCAGTTACTTCTTTCGTGTTTTTTTTAATGAACTTGGCTAATTTTTCAGCGACCTCTAGCATTTCGTCGACCTTCGTTGAATTAGTCCGTGTATACGTAATGGCATTTAAAGGAGTATTGTCCACAATAACATTATAATGACGATCGTAAATTCTCCCGCGTGGGACAGGTGTATTGACGGTTACATCCTCCGTCCGCTCCACCTCACGACGATAGTCTTCACCATACACGATTTGTACGATACCTAACCGTAAAATTAATGTAGAAAATAATAAAAAGACGATAAAAAACAACATGTTTAACCGTACCGGCACATGTGTTTTTTTCTTCTTTTTTTGTTTTTTCAATGGCTCATTCCTTCCTTTCCGTAAGGCCTCCTTTACTATTGTATTCGAATTAACGGGATTTTTCTATCGGTATGAAAAAATTCACATCACGAAAAAAGTGCGGCTCCTCCTCATTTAAACTAAACTTTTCTTACGGCCAAATAAATAAAGGAGTAACCAGCACCTAAGAAAATTAATAAAATGGGTAAAATTTGTTCACTTGGAAATAATGAAACTGCTCCTAAAAAAGTAAGGATCGAGACGATTCTTCCGCTATTAAGAAAAATTTCTCGCACAACGATATATTCAATTCTCATTTCAGCTGCCCTCCAACCTTGACCAATCACATCGTACGTCATCGAAATATACGGGACAAGCACGATCGGATACGCAACGGCAATAGTAGCAGCATAAACTAATAAACGGATATAACTCATTTCTGGGACAATTATAAAGATGGAAAGAAAAAGAAGTATTCCACCGATCAATATAGCTTTTTTACGAGCTCCTTTTTTCAATAAACGTGAAACAAAAATATACGCGATAAACGAGATGGTTGAATTGACAAGACCGAATGTTCCAATTGCTAATTCGCTACTGGTTACAATGAAAACGAAAACTGTAATGACAAATAGGAATGTTCCTTCACGAAGTCCTTGAAAAAAGTGAGCGTTCGTTATGCCTCTCCATTGGTGATTTTTCTTTCGCTCTTTAAAAATACGTACAAACTCATACTTTCCTGAAGCTGGGCGACGAGTGATGGCAAAACTTAACACAATCGCAATGGCAAATAAGAAAAGTGAAATACCGAAAACAAGTGTATATCCTGCATAAGAAGTAAATCGCGAGATAATAAATCCGGCTAAAATTGGCCCAATCATTCCTCCTGCAGAGGTTAAGGACCCTAAAAAACCGTTAAAAAAATCGCGCGTCTCAGGCTCGGTAATTTCAAACGTTAACACGTTATAGGCTAACCAATAAAAACCATACCCAATTCCTAACAAAGCACCTAACAAAATTAAGAAATTCGAAGCCTGCTGACCGATAAAAAGAACCGTAAAATAAAAACTCGTTAAAAAAATTACTCCGAGTCGTAACACAATGACACGATCAATTTTTTTCGCCCAGCGTCCTGCTAAAATGAACGTTAAAGGCTGAAATATAACGATAGTTAAATTATATATACCCAAGTCAACATAATTTTCTGTCTGTTTCCATAAATAAATATTTACGAATGTATTGGACAGAGCTATGCTTAAGGAATACAAACCTCCTACATATAATAACAATCGTAAGTCTTTTGGTATCTCTACATCACCTAACCATTTTTTATAAAACATTGCGAAACTCCCCTTTTCATCTTTAATATTGTTTGATAATTAAATCAGAGTTATACAAATAAAAGGAGAATGCTAATAAGTTGGGAATTTCGCACAAAAAAAGGTTGCTGACATGTCAGCAACCTTTTGAATACTCTTAAAAAATTACTTCGCAGCAGCGTAGCGTTTTGCTACTTCGTCCCAGTTCACAACGTTCCAGAATGCGTTAATGTAGTCTGGACGACGGTTTTGATATTTTAAATAATAGGCATGCTCCCAAACATCAAGGCCTAAAATAGGTGTTTTACCTTCCATTAACGGAGAATCTTGATTTGGAGTGCTTGTTACTTCAAGTTCGCCATCGTTTACAACAAGCCAAGCCCAACCGGAACCGAAACGTCCTGCAGCCGCAGCAGCAAACTCTTCTTTGAATTTCTCGAAGCTTCCGAATTTTTTATTGATTGCTTCAGCAAGTTCTCCTGTAGGTTCACCGCCACCATTTGGAGAAAGAATTTGCCAGAATAAAGAGTGGTTTGCATGACCTCCACCGTTGTTACGTACAGCTGTACGAACTGCTTCTGGAAGTTGGTCAAGGTTTGAAATTACTTCCTCAACCGATTTGTTTAACCATTCATCGTGTCCAGCAAGCGCATCGTTTAATTTGGTTACATACGTTTGATGATGTTTTGTGTGGTGGATGTTCATTGTTTCTTTATCGATGTGTGGTTCAAGGGCGTCGTAAGCATAAGGTAATTGAGGTAATTCAAATGCCATTTCCAATTCCTCCTTTTATGTACATGGTTTGCTTTTCAATCTTAAGATTACCAAAGAACGATTATTGAATCAAATCATTTGCTAATCGTATCTCCTTATTTAATGTAAAAACAAAAACCGGTTGGAAACCGGTTTTTGTTAATGGACCCTGCAGGACTCGAACCTGCGACCGGACGGTTATGAGCCGTCTGCTCTAACCAGCTGAGCTAAGGGTCCATTTTACATTTAGGCATTCGTTTATTTATTGAAAATATAACACCGAACAGAAAAATCGTCAACATCATTCGGAAAGTCCATTAAATAACCAAAAAGAAGTAGACAATCATTCCTAATTGAATAACCGCTTTTACAAACGTGCTGCTAAAAAAACTTATCAATGACCCTATACCGATAGAGAGGCTTTCTTTTATAGGTTTCTTCCCGAAGGCAATTTCCCCTACAACGGCACCAACAAATGGACCAATAATAATCCCAAATACCGGTATGATCAACGGACCAATAATAATTCCTATTGTGCTTCCCCAAAAGCCAGCTTTCGAAGCTCCTCTTCGGTTCATTGTCAACCCGTTGATTACATAATCCGCTCCCATCATTAGACATGCTAATATCAGTTGAATGACCCAAAAGCTCCAATGAAAAGGTTCGAATGAAAAAAATAACCCGTATAATAAATAGCCTCCGAACAAAAACAACATCCCTGGGATAATAGGATAAATAAGCCCAACAAAGGCAAGCAAAAAGCAAATGACAATAAGTCCCCAATAAATAATTTCCATACGTTTCACCTTTCAACAATATTTTGGACGCATGTCCCACTTTTTTTACTGATATCATTACTTTAAGTTTCAAAAAAAAGAGAAGTAAGCGGAAAATCTTACTTCTCTTTCTTCACCTTAATGATGAATCCCTAATACGGCTTCAGCAATGTTTACTGCGTGGTCACCAACACGTTCTAGATTGCTTATAATGTCTACAAAAACAATGCCGGCTTGACCTGAGCAAAGCCCTTCATTTAAACGTAAAATATGTTGTTTACGTAATTTACGCTCCATTTTATCAATACGATCTTCGTTTTCGACTACTTCCCTAGCAAGGTCTTGATCATTATGGTCGATAGCCGAAATCGCTTTTTGAACGGTTGAAATGGTTAAACTAAACATTTCTTCTAAGTCGTGCATCGCTTCATCTGTTAATTTAACTTTGTTTGCTTGCTGATACTCTATTAATTCCACAATGTTTTCAAAATGGTCACCGATTCGCTCAATATCTCTTACCGTGTCCATTAAAATCGAATGACGTTCAGATTCAGCTGCTGATAACGAGCTTGTAGACAAAGAAATTAAATAATCCGTAATTTTTCGATCAAGATTGTTAATGGCGTCTTCCAGTTGTAAAGAGACTTCCGCATGCTTTGAATTTTTCGTCGTTAAGTATTGATGCGTTTCTTCTAACCCCTTAATCGCAAATTGTCCCATGCGAACAACTTCTTCTTTTGCTTGTCCTAAGGCAATAGAAGGAGATTGTTCAATGAAAATAGGGTCCAAATGTTTTGCACGATATTCAACAATGGAGTCCTCACCAGGTATTAATTTTGTTACAATTGCTGCTAGAACTCCAATAAAAGGTAATTGAATCACCGTGTTTGTCACATTAAACGTACCGTGTGCATAGGCAATGGTCATTTTTGGATCTAGTGATAAACTATTTTTCAAAAACTCTATAAAATCTTGAAAGAACGGTAAAATGATGAGGAAAATAGCTGTTCCTACCAAGTTAAACAACACATGTGTCGCCGCAGCTCGACGGGCAGCAACCGATGCTCCAAGCGCTGCTAAAACGGCTGTAATCGTTGTTCCGATATTGTCACCAAATAATACTGGTAGCGCAGCTTGTAAATCAATAAGGCCTTCCGCATGAAGCCCTTGTAAAATACCGACAGTCGCACTAGAGCTTTGTACAATGACCGTAAAGACGGTACCAGCAATAACTCCAAGAATCGGGTTATCACTCAGACTAACCGTTAATTCATGAAACGCTTCGAATGAACGTAACGGTTTCATTCCGGCGCTCATTAATTCCATCCCATAGAAAAGGGCACCGAACCCAAAGATAACTTGTCCAAGATTTTGAACTTTTTTATTTTTAAAGAAAAATAACAAGAAAGAACCTACGGCAATAATCGGTAACGCATATTCACCGATGTCAATACCGATGATGAACGCTGTTACTGTCGTACCAATATTGGCACCCATAATAACGCCAATTGCTTGGCGAAGCGTCATAAATCCCGCACTAACTAGTCCGACGGTAATGACTGTCGTTCCCGAACTACTTTGAATGAGAATCGTAACAATTGTACCGGCAATTACCCCCATGATCGGATTCGTAGTAAACCGGTCTAACACATCACGAAGACGATCGCCTGCAGACTTTTGCAAACCGTCTCCCATAAACTTAATACCGTAAAGAAAAATTCCAAGGCCGCCGAGAAACTCAAATAGCATTTGTTGAAGACTAAATTCCACTTCATTCAACCCCTATTAGTTAATCTTTTTTCGACATTATTCATCAGACCCCATATAATTATTAATTCATCATGAACACAATGTAAACATGTTTAAATTAAAATTTACATTAGCTTAACATTTAGTTTTAATGTTACATTTATATTACAAAAATATTATTTTTCAGAATTCTAATTTCTAGTTGTTTCCGTTTTACAGGTAAATTTACAATGAGAATGAATGCTTTCACAAGGAGTGATAATGATGAACATCTTCCAACAATTCATCGTTAGTTTATATTCACCAAAAAAAATGGCGATGTTTCGCTTTCAAGGGATTGGAAAAACCATTTTGTACATATTTTTCTTAGCGTTATTTACGACGCTTCCAATTGTTTTGTTATTTTATTCCTTTTCTGCTGTACCAATAGAAAAAATGGAACAAATATTGTTGAAAGAATTTCCTGACTTTACGATTAAAAACGGTACGCTTCATTCATCTAATATGGAAACGGTTAAAGTAGAAAGCGAAAATTGGATTCTTTTATATGATCCATCGGGGCAAGTGACCGAATTTTCTAATAAAAACATAACCATCGGCCTTTTATCCGACCAATTTATTATAGTTACGGAAGGGAATGTTCAGTCAATTCCATATTCCATGCTTGAAGGATTACATGTAACAAAGAAGTCACTTGTAGAGATGCTCCATCAATTTCAGACGATTGTTCCTATTTTATCTGTTGTTATCATTATAATTACTTATATTTTTAATTCAGGCTTACTGTTTATAAAAATCGCAATTTTTGCTGGACTCGCTCTTCTTCTGCGGCAAAACCGAAAATTATCGTACCGACAAAGCTATCGCATAACGGCTTATGGAGTGACACTACCGACCATTTTATTTACCCTTCTTTCCCTTTTTCAAATCAACTTTACAGGAGATGTATTCCTCGAATGGGCAATGATTTTATTCATCTTATATCGAATTATTTCATCGATTCCGTCTTCAAAACAACCGACATTAACGAATTAAAAGAAGGTGTTAGGTCAGACCTAACACCTTCTTGTTTGTTTTTAATTCAAAGAAAATTGTATAGATAACGAATGAAGCTCATTAGATAACTCTTTTAACTGTTTGCCAATATGGTGGTTTTCTTGTAACATCACAGACTGCTGATCAAAAACAGTCAACATTTCCTTTGCGCTTGCGAGCGTCTCTTGTGAAATAGAAACATATGCCTCAGTCGCTTTTTCCACTTCCGGTAAAACGTGTTCAACTTGCGTTAACTCTGATTGGATATCCCGTAACAGTTGGTCGGCATCTTTAATTTGTAGTAGTAACTGGTGAAAAGCATCCTTCCCTTTCATAACGGAATCCATTTGCTGCTTCACTTTATTTACCATTAAATTAAATTCGGTGACGGCTTGATGGGAGATAGTTTCCATTTCTTCGATGATCTGAGTTATATCGACTGTAGCTTTGGCCGATTGCTCAGCTAATTTTCGTACCTCATTGGCAACTACGGCAAACCCTTTTCCACTTTCTCCTGCTCGGGCCGCTTCAATCGCTGCATTTAACGCTAATAACTTCGTTTGTTCCGCAATTTGCTGAATCATCGTCACCACTTTAGCAATTGAGTGAGAGTGTTCTTTCACGTTTTGTATCGTTTTGTTCATTTCTTTAAAGTCAGTGACAAACATCGAGTTCGTTTCCGCCATTGCGTGAATGTTTGTTTCCCCTTTTTGAGCAGAATCGGTCATAGTATTCGCTTTTAAAAATACTTGTTCTAGTTTCGAAAAAATCGTTTCAAGCGAAGCTTTCATTTCTTGGAACGAATACATATTTTGTTCAGATGTAGTAGCCGTCTGTTCTGCCCCTTTTTGGACAAGTTGTACCGTATGTTCTATTTGTGTGTTTTCCATTAATAATTGGTCAGAGGCTTTTTGAAGTTTCGCTCCCGTCACGCTTAATTTATCCGTCGTTGTGGAAATGCTTTGTATTAATGATTTCATATTTTCCATCATAGATTGGAAACTAACAACTAATGAATGAATTTCAGGTAGTGAAGTTTTTATATCAATGTTGATGTTTAAGTTTCCATCACGAATTTTACGCATGGTTGTCCGCAGTTGTTGAATCGGTTCAACCAATGGTTTTAGCGCTAATAATATGAACACTGTTGTTAATAGAACCGAACCTATCGCCAGAAGAATAGTATATGTGGCCATACTTTGAATTGGGGATAAAAATTGACTTTGTGGAATGGCTATAACGTAAATCCCTTTTAATTCTTGCACCGAGTGGAACGCAAACGAATACTTTTTTCCATTAATGGACTCATGAATAATTCCTTTTTCAATTTGTAATATTTTTCTTGTTATGTCCTCCGCTAATTGTAATTGATCCCCACCGTCTAGTAAAGGAAGGGCTCCGTTATCATTTATTACAAAGTAATAACCATCTAATCCATCTTGGGCCAATTCGGCATCTTGTTGTTTAATGACTTGCTTTATTTTCTTTTCAAACTGATCTTCTTTCCCAACATATAATAACATTAGGCTTTGGGCAATTTCATAAACGGTTAAAACTTCACGTTCTAAACGGTTTTCCGTCAATTTCATCGTCGTTTCTTTCGATTTGTAAAATGATAGAAAACCAATCGCTGTTACCGTTATTAACTGAATGATAATAATCATTAACAACAAACGCGTTTTTAATGATAACGTTTTTCCAATGTAACTTGGGAACGAAAATCGAAATCCCTTCCCATGACGCTGCTTATAACCCATGACCTTCTTCCTAATAGGTGTTAAAACTGATTGAACATTTTTTATCAAACGCCATTTTTCCATCCATAGAGCCCTCCTTTACGACTATACTCAACATTTTCACAGAATAATGTTAACGGATTGTAAAGGTTAGGTAATATTTTTATTAATTACCAATAAAACCAACTATTTTCTATGGTAAATATTTTTTAAATGAAAAATAATTTTGGACGAATGACGGAGTAATTTCCGATTAAAAGGAATACGAAGGACAAAAGGGATAACATTAAGGAGAAACCAAAAATTGTTTGATTAAAAGGTACTCATCCAAAAATGATGGGACCTAATGCTACTCCTAAAAAACGAGTGGCCCCATATAAACTGACTATAAAACCTCGGTCGCTTTCATCCGCAGCCGACGTAATCCCGTAATTGACGGCTGGAAGTAAAAAGCCGATACCAGCAAAGGCGATCGTAATAAAAAATAAACAAAAAGAAAAATTGAAAAAAATGATGGTTTCTATAAATACTCCTACCTTCATTGCTACACCGAGAATCAAATATTGTTTCCATCGCTCTTGTCTCTTTTTAAGCTCTTTTCCAGTCCAATATAAAGATAACGCCATCGCCCCTAACGGAAATAAAAATGTAAAACCTTTAAAAAACCCATCGATTTGAAATACTTCTTCGATATAATACGACAGAAAAAATAATACGCCAAAAACGAGCGACAAAGTGTTTTGCCTTTTGGAAAAACGATCGTTTAATCGCATGGCCATATTGTTGAAATGTCATGTTCGAATCATTTCCCTTTAAAGGTACCATACACCGTATACCAATGAAGGCTATTAATGATAATAAAAAATAAAATAAGAAACCAGTAATCCCAAGACAATAATGCGATTGACGCACCGACTACCCGGGCAACGATTTTACTTATTCTATTCCAAGCCTCTAATACTCCTAATTGTTTCGCTCGCTCACTCTGTTGAAATACATCCCTAATAAGAGCAATCGCAAATGGAGCCGTTCCTTCTGCTCCTAACCCTTGTATAAACCTCCCAACTAATAACATCGAAAACATCCATGATTTTGGAAAGTACGAGTAACTAAACGAAATAATCGATCCAATCATCAGAAGAACTAAAAGACGATAAAATGACTTGTTTCCGGGTAAAGCGATCGGAAAGAAATCCTAGGAACGGAATAATCAGAGCAGCTGGAATACTAAATACACTTAAGATGAGTACTGTTGAATGTTAGAAAGGACAGGAATAAAGGGGAGTTTCCAAATACCATAATAACCTGTAGCAGAATCATGGAAGGTTGTTACCGATTTTTCCACACTTTGTTACCCTCCTTTCGACAAAAACATCTATTAATTTTACTTTTGCTCATACAAGTTCTGACATGTTTTTTTGAGCTTACCGAATATAATGGGGACAAGAATGGGAGGGATTTTTATGAAACGGTTGTTACTAGCATTCGTTGGTTTTATTTTGATATACAGCATTTTTTATGATTTACGTGTTGGCACCCTCACCATCCGTACTTCTTCTTATTCACCTTCTCCAACCATGCCCGCACAAGGACAACCGGCTACCTCATCCCCATCCGAACCAATAGAAAAGCAAGTCCCTTATGTGCTCGTAAAAGTGAAAGCTGGCGATACCGTTTTATCACTCGTCGAAAAGTATCAGGAGGGCCCTTTACCTGTTTCCATTAATCAAGTGATTCAAGACTTTCAACGGTTAAATGAAAATACATCTCCTAATGACATTCAAATTGGCAAAATGTATAAAATTCCTATTTACAAAAATTAAGAGCGGATTTTTTCCTCTTTCTTGTCAATAATCAGCAAACATTGTTACAATAAATCCGTAATCATAAACTACAAATCCCAGTCTTGTGGGATATTAAAGGAGAGAATTACACTTGGGTGAGATTATACATCGTTCAAAAACTCGTCCTGTTAGAGTGGGCAACTTAACGATTGGTGGTAGCAACGAAGTCATCATTCAAAGTATGACCACTACGAAAACACACGATGTAGATGCAACCGTTCGTGAAATTGAACGTTTAGAGGAAGCAGGCTGTCAAATCGTACGGGTTGCTTGTCCAGATGAACGGGCAGCTAATGCGATTAAAGAAATTAAAAAGCGCATTAACATCCCTCTTGTCGTCGATATTCATTTTGACTTTCGTTTAGCGTTAAAAGCAATTGAAGGCGGCGCTGATAAAATTCGCATTAATCCTGGTAATATCGGTCGACGTGAAAAAGTAGAAGCGGTTGTCAAAGCCGCGAAAGAACGTGGCGTACCGATTCGTATCGGGGTAAATGCAGGAAGTTTAGAGAAGCGAATTTTAGAAAAATATGGTTATCCGACAGCAGACGGTATGGTAGAAAGTGCCTTACATCATATCCGAATTTTGGAAGACCTTGATTTTCAAGATATTATCGTTTCGTTAAAAGCATCCGATGTTCGTTTAGCCATTGAAGCATACGAAAAAGCTGCTCAAACATTTGATTATCCGCTTCATTTAGGAATTACAGAGTCCGGAACTTTATTTGCCGGAACGGTGAAAAGTGCGGCTGGCTTAGGAGTTCTTCTAAATAAAGGAATTGGAAATACACTTCGGATTTCGTTAAGCGCCGATCCAGTTGAAGAGGTAAAAGTCGCCAAAGAATTATTAAAAACATTTGGTTTAGCTTCTAATGCTGCCACGTTAATTTCATGTCCAACTTGCGGAAGAATTGAAATTGATCTGATTAGCATTGCCAACGAAGTTGAGGAATATATTCAAAAAATTAAAGCACCAATAAAAGTGGCTGTACTTGGATGTGCCGTAAACGGACCAGGTGAAGCACGTGAAGCCGATATTGGAATTGCTGGGGCTCGTGGCGAAGGGTTGCTGTTCCGTAAAGGGAAAACCGTACGTAAAGTACCAGAAGAAACGATGGTCGAAGAGCTGAAAAAAGAAATTGATATGCTTGCGGAAGAATATTTTAAGAAGCAAAAAGAGCAACAAAATGCTTAACATACTAAAAAAACGCTTGGCTAGTGCCAAGCGTTTTTGCCCCCTTTTACTATTAAAAGAACGGAAGAACAAATAATCCTATAATAATGGAGACGGCTCCAATACCGATTCCCCATGCACCCAATACTTCCGCTCCGCGACGGCGTGCAACAAAGCCTAAAATGACTCCTGCTGCTCCTAAAAGAACTGGTAGAACAAATAATGATAAAATGGATAGGACTAATGAAGTGTATCCCCATCCACGTCCACCGTTTCCTTCGTCGATTTTTGTTTCACGATTTTCAGAAAGAGGTGTCGCTAATTCAGCCGATGTTTCTTCTTCAAAATTCGACCCTTCTTCATATAATTCAGGTCGATTGATATCCCCATATCTTTCTGTATTACGAAGGTCTTGCTCAACGAGATTTTCTCGTCGTTCTTCACCCATTTGCTGATCCCTCTCTTTCCATGATGGGAGCATTAAATAGTATTTCCACGGATATAGAAATCATGTTACTAATGATTGTCTATCTATCCAACTCCTTAAACATTTCTAATTACGTTCACCTTCGATAGGAAATGTGATACACTGTATGAGAACTTGAAAAAGGGGTAATGTAAATGAAAAAACGAATTGGAATTGACATCGATGGAACGGTTACATGTCCAACTACGCTCGTCCCATATTTAAATGAAGCATTTGATGTCAACCTTACATACGAAGACATTACAGCATACGATTTAACAAAAGTGGTCGAAGTAACACCAGAAGATTTCGCCCAATGGTTTCGCCAAGTCGAACCAACAATCTATGAACAATCTCCATTAGCTAAAGGGGCGAAAGAAGTTTTACTTGAATGGAAAGAGCAATTTGAATTGTTTTTCATAAGTGCCAGAGGTACACATCTTCTCGACTTAACAAGACAATGGTTTGATCGAAACGACCTCTATTATCATCATATTGAATTAATTGGGACACACAATAAAATTGAATCGGTTAAAAAGCATAACATCGAATTATTTTTAGAAGACAAGCACGACAATGCGGTTTCCATTCACGAAGAATGCGGTATCCCTGTATTACTATTCGACGCTCCTTACAATCAAGATCCAATTCCAGAAGGGGTCATTCGTGTGAAAGGTTGGCAGGAAGCAAAACAATGGGTAAACGATTGGTTAAAACAACGATAAAAAAATCCCTCCAGTTATGACTGGGGGGATTTTGCACATGTTGGACAAACACCATAAATTTCGAACTTATGACCAGTGATATCGTATTCTTTTAAGTCTTCTTGTAACTTTTCCATCGGACACGTATCAATTTCTTTCGTTTTTCCGCAATCAAGGCAAATAAAATGATGGTGATGGTGATGTTTTCCACAGGTAAATCGGAAATGTTTTTCTCCGGATAATTCCGTTTGTTCTAAGATCCCAAGGTCTACAAATAGTGATAAGTTTCGATAAATCGTATCAAAGCTAAGTCCTGGATAATCTTCCTTCATATGATCTAACACATCTTTGGCAGTTAAATATTTATCGTGAGCAGAAAACAATTCCAACATCATTTCACGCTTTCCAGTATGTTTATATCCACGTTCTTTCAACAATTGAATGGCTTCCGTCACGTTCATTTGCACACTCACCTCATTTAGCCCACGCATTTTTTAATCGCTTAATCGCTATTGTTCCAACCAAAATAAGAATGGAACTAATGACAATTGTTCCTCCAGGTGCTAAATCTAAATAAAAAGCCGTCACTAATCCAGTAAAAACCGCAAGTTCACCAAAAATAATGGAAAGAATAATTGTTTGAAAAAAGCCACGGGCAACACGGATACTCGCTGCAACTGGGAGAGTCATTAAAGCTGACACTAATAAAATACCAACAATTCGCATGGAAATAGAAATAACAAGCGCCACTAATATAATAAACACAAAATGAATGCTTTTCACTGCAATACCAGAGGCTTTCGCGTGCTCTTCATCAAAGGAAAGTAAAAATAACTCTTTATATAAAAAGGTGACAACAAATAAAATCGCTACACTAATAATAGCTATAATAATTAAATCATTTCGAGATACTGCACTAACGCTTCCGAACAAGTAATTAAACAAATCGGTATTAAATCCATCCGCTAATGAAATAAAAATAATTCCAAGACCGATGCCACCTGATAACATAATCGGAATTGCGAGTTCTTCGTAATGCTTATACACACTCCGAAGTTTTTCAATTAACAAAGCCCCTGCTACCGAAAAGAACATCCCAAAATATATCGGTTGAATCCCTGCGAACAACGACCATTTTTTACTTATTAATAATCCGGCAGCAATTCCTGAAAGAGTCACGTGACTCAACGCATCAGCTATTAAGGAAAGTCGTCGCACCACAATAAAAACGCCTAAAACAGGAGCAACGACTCCAATGATTAAACCGGTCAAAAACGTATTTTGAAGAAATTCGTATTGTAGCAAATAAGTAATCATACGTTAACCCCTTCTTGATGGACTTCGTGTTCATGTGATAATAAATGAACATCGTGTCCATAAAACATCGACAAGTTTTTGTCTTTGCATTGTTCAAATTCAGTGGTTTTTCCATGGAAATGAAGGCGCTTATTTAAACATGCAACATGAGACACTTTCGTTGTAATGGTTCCTACATCGTGGGAAACAAGTAAAAGCGTGATTTCCCATTTCTGGTTTAATTCCTCTAACATATTGTAAAACGATTGTACATTTTGCACATCGACACCAACTGTAGGCTCATCTAAAATGAGTAATTCAGGCTGGCTAACTAAAGCTCTTGCAATAAACACCCGCTGTTGTTGCCCCCCGGACAATTCGCCAATGTTCCGGTTCATAAACGATTCCATTCCAACCGCTCGGATCGCCTGTAAAACGGCTTTTTTTCCTTCTTTTCCGATAAATTTAAAAAGGCCAGTCTTTTTCGTTAAACCGCTGGCCACAACTTCAAACACTGTCGCTGGAAAAGCCGAGTTGAATGAATTTGCTTTTTGCGAAACGTATCCAATTCGATCCCATTCTTTAAACTTCTGTTGCTCAACGCCGAATAAGCGAATCGTCCCTTTTTGGGGTTTTAACAATCCTAAAATAAGCTTAAGCAATGTCGATTTTCCAGAGCCGTTTGGTCCAACAATACCAACAAAAGAACCTTTTTCAATTTGTAAATTTATATTCTCTAACACCCACAGGTTGTCATAGCGATAACTAACATTTTCTATTTCAATAATGGAGTTCGAGGACATCTCCTATTCCTCTCCTTTTCAATAAGAATCGTTACGATTTAGCAACAAGTAGTATAACATAGCTCCTTTTTAATGTAAATGAAAAAACAAATTGGCTGAAACCAATTTGTTTTTAATGAATAGCGGATTTAAATCGAGCTCCTCTTGTTTCTTGTGTATTCATTATGGTTAAAAAGGCGTTCGGGTCAATATCAGACACAATGTTTTTTAACTTTGTTACTTCCAATCGGGTTACTACAACATAAATGACGTCTTTTTCATGATCCGTGAAGCCACCTTTTCCTTTTAACTTTGTCGTGCCCCTTCCGAGACGACTCAAAATGGCTTCGGATACTTCCTCATAATAATCGCTTACAATGATGACCGCTTTCGTTTCGTCTAGCCCCTGAATGACCGTATCGATTGCTTTAAACGTAATATAGTACGTCATAACAGAGTACATCGCTTGTTCAGCCCCAAAAACGAACGCTGCCCAAGCAAAAATAAAAATGTTAATAAACATGACAAATTCCCCAACTGAAAATGGAAGGCGCTTCGTCAACAAAATACCTAAAATTTCTGTTCCATCTAACGATCCACCGTGGCGAATGACCAAACCAACACCAACTCCAAGTAATAATCCTCCAAAAACTGCCGCTAATATGGGTTGGTTCGTAAATGGTTCGACATGATGAAGTAATCGTTCCACCACTGCTAACGAAACTGTCCCAAAAAAAGACGAATACATAAATGTTTTACCAATTTGTTTGTATCCATAATACATAAAAGGAATATTGAGCAACACGACTAGTGTACCAAAGTTGAGAAAAGGGACCTTTTCGAGTAAATGATCCAAAATGAGAGATATACCGATAATTCCTCCATCAATGATGTCATTGGGTACGAGAAACAATTCAATCGACATAGCCGCAAAGGCTGCCCCTAAAAAAATTAATATTAAGCGATAAATAAGATGAGGAACACTCTCCTTTTTATGAATCTTTTTAATCATACGTTTCTCCTTTCTGTCCCAAAAAATGTTGTCACGATTTTTCTACTCTCATCATATGTATTAGTTGAGGAGTGATGGATATGAAATTGTTCGAGAACGTGGTAAATTATAAAATTAACCATATTACGAAGGAAGAACTATTAAAATATAGTAAACAATATCAAATTCCTATGAATGAAGATCAAGCGAAGAAAGTTGTGTCATTTTTACGAGGAAAGAATTATAATGTGTTCGATCCAAAGCAGCGAGAACAACTTGTTAGAGAGATAGCGAAAATTGTCGGGCCTGAAACCGCTCGGAAAGTGAATGAGCTGTTCCTTCAATTTATTAATCAATAGAAAGCTGTGAAATCACAGCTTTCTATCCTTCCATAATTTTTGTTAATAATTGTTCGTCAAAAGATTGGTTACGAAGCATTGCAATTTCAAATTTGTATGGAGGCTTTTTGTTCTTTTTATCTTCCCCTACGTAAGGCGTTTCTAATATTTTCGGGACGTGTGTTAATTGCGGATGATGAACGATATAATTTAACGCTTCAAAGCCGATTTTACCGAAACCGATGTTTTCGTGACGGTCTTTACGGCTTCCTTGCTCATTTTTACTATCGTTAATGTGCAATACTTTTAATCGGTCGAGACCGATGATACGGTCGAATTCTTCTAGAACACCATCAAAATCTTCTTTTATATTATAGCCAGCATCGTGCGTATGACATGTATCAAAACAAACCGATAGTTTCTCATTATGAGTTACCCCGTCAATAATTTGAGCAAGCTCTTCAAAGGAACGACCGCACTCAGAACCTTTACCAGCCATCGTTTCAAGGGCAATTTGGACATCTTGTTCCTTTGTAATTACTTCATTTAATCCTTCAATGATTTTTTTGATTCCCTCTTCAGCACCTGCCCCAACGTGTGCACCTGGGTGAAGAACAATTTGTTTCGCCCCAATGGCTTCTGTACGAACAATTTCCTGACGTAAAAAGTCGACACCTAATTGAAAGGTATCAGGATTCTTAGAGTTACCGATATTTATGATATATGGTGCGTGCACGACAATTTCTTCAACCCCGTGCTCTTTCATATGTTGTAAACCGGCTTCGATATTTAAATCTTCAATTTTTTTTCTTCGGGTATTTTGCGGTGCCCCTGTATAAATCATAAATGTGTTAGCTCCATAGGAAACCGCTTCCTCACTTGCCGCTAGGAGCATCTTTTTTCCACTCATTGAAACATGTGACCCGATTTTTAGCATAATGTCAGCTCCTTTTCTCTCTCTCCATTGTAACCTATTATCGTGCATCTTTCACTTCTCGTGCCTTGTTCTATTTACGTTTTTGCAAACGGCGTTGCCGCTTTTTAATTTTCTCTATTTGTTCTTTCATTTTCTTTTTATATCCTGGCTTAACCTTTTTTGGCTTACGAATAAGAGCACGTGCTTTTTGTTCAATCTCGTCCATTTGTTTCGTTCGTTTTTTCCGCTTGTTACGGTCTGGTAAGTCGACCCACTCATCTTTCACTAAGTCCCGATGAACGAATTCGATCCCCATTTTTTCTAGTTTAGCTAATGCATCTTCATCGGAAGGCTCATAAATGGTAACCGCGATTCCGGATAACCCAGCGCGTGCTGTTCGCCCAACACGATGGACGTAAAAATCAAGATCCATCGGAAGTTCGTAGTTAATAACATGGCTAACGCCTTCGATGTCAATACCACGCGCTGCTAGATCAGTAGCGACAATGTATTGAAACTCTAAATCGCGAATTTGTTTCATCATTTTTTTTCGTTCACGTGGTGTTAAGTCGCCATGAATTCTCCCTACTTTTAACCCTTTTTCAATTAATGCATCAGCCACTTTTTCCGCTTTTACTTTCGTATTAGTAAACACAATTGCTAAATACGGATTGAAAGCTTTTAACATGTCATACACTAAATCAATCTTCGTACGACTTTTAAGCGGGACTAATACGTGCTCAATTTTTTCAGCGGAAATTTGTTTCGGTTGAACATGGACGTATTGTGGATTTTCCATATATTTTTTTAAAAATGGCTTTAGCTTTTCAGGAATCGTTGCCGAAAAGACAAGCATTTGTAAGTCTTTTGGCATTTTTCCTGCAAATTGGTCGACATCATAAAGAAAGCCCATATCTAACATTAAGTCAGCTTCATCAATAACAAGCATGTGAGCTTTATGAACAAACAAAGCTTGTTCACGCACAAGGTCATTAATTCGTCCTGGTGTACCAATGACAATGTGTGGTTGCTGTTTTAATTTTTCAATCGCCCGCTGTTTGTCCGTTCCTCCAATAAAGCAACGGGCTGTAACAGATGGCTCATCTTGTTGAAATTTTAAAATTTTTAACGCTTCATGGTAGATTTGGGAAGCTAATTCTCTAGTTGGCGCGGTGATCACGGCTTGGACTTCCGCTAAATTAGGGTCAATCGATTGAATGACTGGTAATAAGTAAGCGTGCGTTTTACCCGTTCCTGTTTGTGATTGACCAATCGCACTTTCCCCATTTAATGCTAGGGGAATCATCTTTTTCTGAATTTCAGTCGGTTCATAAAATCCAAGTTCTTCTATCGCTTTATTAATAAACGAATGAAACTTATATGTTTCAAACAGATGTTTACCCATTTTTACAACTCCTTCATCAATGTATAACATTACCCTTTTTGTCCATCTTGTTATTATAATAAACAAACAGAAAAAGTTCTACTGTCTTCTCCACTATCGTTTGCACTATTCCTTTATTGCTTGGGCCTCGAACATACAGACGTTTTCTAAACCATTCGCATATGATAATAACGAAATTACGCCTTTGATGGGAAGGAGGCCAACTTTATGAGACCAAGACCACCAATGCCTAGAGGAAGATTGACACGCCTACCAACTACACGACAACCTTTTATGTTTTCCCCTTTTCGCCCGCAGAGTGGCAGTAGAGGTGGACCAGGAGGGTTACTTTCCCGTTTATTTCAACGAACGAATGCATCTTCAACCGCTGCCAATGCATTTTCCGGCTTTGAACGCGCTAGTCAATCCGGCTCGTTTTTACAACGTCTAACTAGTAATCCACAATCTATTAACGGATTTTTGTCCAATACACAGCAAATATTAAAAACAGCTCAGCAAATCGGCCCTATGGTTCAACAATATGGTCCTATGGTTCGGAACCTACCGGCTATGTGGAAATTATATCGCGGGTTAAAAAATGCAACTGAAGAAACAGCTTCCGAATCAAGTAATACAAATGAGACTTCAGACGATGAGAACAAAAAGACCAATCTTGACTTAACAGAAGAAGAAATTACATCTACACCCTCTCAAGAAGTAAAAGAAAAATCCCAACAAAAAAAGAACAGCACTCCAAAAAAAAGATCCGAAGAAAAAGGAAAATCCCTTCCTAAACTTTATATTTAAACAAGAGGAAGATTGCCTCTTGTTTTTATTTTCTGTTCTTTTTTGTAACATAGCACAAGGTTTTATATAATGGAGAGGAAAGATTATAGGAGAAATATAGGGAGGATTCTTATGGATGTTATTAAAATATCTCCCCGTGGGTACTGTTACGGGGTTGTCGATGCCATGGTCATCGCTCGCAATGCCGCTTTAGATAAATCATTACCACGTCCAATTTATATATTAGGAATGATTGTCCATAACAAACATGTCGTCGATGCTTTTGCCGAAGAAGGGATTATTACCCTTGACGGAAAAAACCGTAAAGAAATTTTAGAAAAAGTAGATAAAGGTACGGTAATATTTACAGCTCATGGAATTTCACCAGAAGTGCGTAAACTCGCGAAAGAAAAAGGTCTCGTGACGATTGATGCGACATGTCCAGACGTGACAAAAACACATGAACTGATCGCTGCCAAAAGGGATGAGGGCTATGAAGTCATTTATATCGGAAAAAAAGGCCATCCTGAACCTGAAGGAGCGGTTGGTGTGGCTCCTGATATTGTTCATCTCGTTGAAACGGTAGAAGAAGTAGCAAACTTAACGATCGAAAGTGAGAAAATACTTGTGACAAACCAAACAACGATGAGTCAATGGGATGTGGCCGATATTATGGAAGCGATTAGAAAAAAGTACCCTCATGCCGAAATGCATAAAGAAATTTGTTTAGCTACACAAGTCCGTCAAGAAGCCGTCGCCGAACAAGCAAAAGAGGCCGATGTGTTGATTGTTGTAGGTGACCCTAAAAGTAACAACTCAAATCGATTAGCACAAGTATCGGAAGAAATCGCTGGAACGAAAGCGTATCGGGTAGCAGATGTTACTGAGATTGAGATTGATTGGATTAAAGACGCTAAAAAAGTAGCTGTAACAGCTGGTGCGAGCACTCCAACCCCGATAACAAAAGAAGTTATTTCGTTTTTAGAACAATTCGACCCAGAAGATGAGTCAACATGGGTTCGAGAAAAGAAAGTACCGCTTTCCAAAATATTACCTAAAGTGAAAAAACCTAAACTTGAAACAAATAAACCATCAGGCAACTAGGCCTGATGGTTTTATACAAATTGGAAAGGGTCAGTATTAATTTTAGATGGCAAAATATCTAAATCCCATTTTTTAGAAGAGGTTTGTTCTGTTAACCATTGAGCTACACCTTGTTTCATTACTTTTTCCACATTGTGACCAGGATCTACAATATTTAATCCAGCCATGAGCGCATCATGGGCGGTATGGTAATACATATCTCCGGTTACATACACGTCGGCACCTTTAAATACGGCATGGGAATAATATTTATTCCCATCTCCACCAATTACCGCTACTTTTTTTACATTTGCTTCTAAATTTCCAACTACCCGTACTTGTGGTACGTCAAAGACAGTCTTAACAAACTCCGCAAACTCACGAAGTGTCATTCCTTTTTTTAACTCACCGATTCGACCTAGACTATACGTAGCCCCTTTCATATCTAATGGATAAATATCATACGCGACTTCTTCGTAAGGATGAGCTTTCAACATTGCTGATAACACTTTTTTTTCTAGGGAAACCGGATAGATGGTTTCAATCCGTTCTTCCTGAACGGTTTCTAACTGCCCTTGTTTTCCAATATGAGGTTTCGTACCTTCACCTGGTAAAAACCGACCTTCTCCGCCTGTTGAAAACGAACAATGGCTATAATTCCCAATCGCACCAGCACCTGCATCGCCAAGAGCTTGTCGCACTTTATTAGCGTCTTCTTTCGGAACAAAGACAACTAATTTTTTTAAAGGCTCTTCATAGGTTGGAACAAGCCCTTCAACGTTTTGTAGTTGCAACTGTTGGGCTAATAGATCGTTTACTCCGCCTATAGCAACGTCTAAATTGGTGTGAGCTGCATAAACCGTAATATCATACTTAATTAATTTTTCTATGATTCGACCGGCAGGCTGGTCAACGACGATTTTAGATAACGGTCGGAATATAGGCGGGTGGTGAGCAATGATTAAATCTACCTTTTCTTCAATCGCTTCATCGACAACTTCCTCTAAGACATCTAAAGCAATCATCACTTTACGTATCGGTTTGTTTAATGTACCGACTTGGAGTCCAATTTTGTCTCCCTCCATGGCTAAATGCTTGGGAGCTAATTGCTCAAACAATTGAATCACTTCATGACCGTTCGGGGTTTTCATCATTAAGTACCTCCTTCACATAGGCAATCTTTTTCTCTAACTCACTGCGCTTTTTGTTGACCCGTTCGTTTGGTGTGGCTTTGCTTAATTGGGATAATATTCGTTCAAATTCTTTTAATTCCATCTCCCATTTTTTGCGAAAAGCGCCATTTTGCTGGTGAATTAAAAAAGGACCCAATAACAATTCTTTTTCTAATTCGTTGTATGGTCGTGAAGGATCTCCTTTTTCAGCAACAATAATTTCATAAATTTTGCCTTCTTCTTCTAAGATTTCTTCCGCGATAATTTCCCAACAATGATCGTATAGCCATTTTCTTAACGTAGGAGCGCCAATATTCGGCTGTAATACAAGTCGTTTCACGGATGATAACTTGTTTTTCCCACGCTCAAGAATATTTGCAATGAGTGTGCCTCCCATTCCTGCAATCGTGATGCAATCGACTTCACCTGGAGCGACAACCTCTAAACCATCTCCTTTTCGAACAGAGATGTGACTTTCTAACCCTAGTTCTTTTACTTGGTTAACGGCTGATTGAAACGGTCCTTCAACCACTTCCCCAGCGATCGCTTTTTTGACCACTCCTTGTTTAACTAAATAACAAGGTAAATACGCATGGTCAGAACCGATATCAGCTACGGTCGCTCCATTAGGAACATAAGTAGCCACCCGTTCCAGTCGTTTTGATAATTTTTCTGCGTTCATGTTATTCACCACATTTTATAATATCTTTTCGTCCTTATTAAAACATAAAAAAAGTCCTTTGCAAAACTGCAAAGAACTCGAAGAAAATAAAAATTACTCAAGAGTCATGAGCCATTCAACCATTTGATCGGCATTGTCTGGAGAAACCAATCCAGGAGGCATTGAACCTCGTCCGTTTACAAGAACGTCTTTAATTTCTTCTTTAGAAAGACGGTCTCCAATACCAGTTAACGCTGGTCCAACGCTACCTTCATAGTTTTGTCCGTGACAACCGATACAAGATTGGGAATAATGATTAGCTGGATCAAATTCAGCTGGTGCTTCGGTTTGTTCTTCTCCTTCATGTTCTTTAGCCAATTCTTCCATGTCACCAAGGCCTTTAATGGAAAGGAAGAACATAAGACCAATTCCGAATACCATAATAAGAATAAATGGAATAATCGGATTACGATTCATGATTTAACCTCCCTTATGTATCAACATCCGGTACGTAATATAATTACAAACAACTCTTATTTTACTTGAAAATGACAAGAAGGAAAAGCCCTTATAAGGATGTTTCAAATAGTTGTCGAAAAATAGACAAAATCAAAAGAACAAAAAAGGAGCCTACTTTTTTGTAGTCTCCCTCAACATATAGAACTTATACGATTTACAATCCAATTTGACGAGCGATCACCATTCGTTGAACTTCGGATGTCCCTTCCCCAATTTCTAATAATTTAGCATCACGCATAAATCGTTCAACATGATATTCTTTCATATACCCATATCCACCATGTATCTGAACAGCTTGAGACGTGATTTCTGCACACACTTCCGAGGCATACAACTTACACATCGCTGCTTCTTTCGTAAACGGTCGTCCTTGGTCCTTTAGCCAAGCCGCTTTGTACACCATGTTACGAGCAAGCTCGATTTTCAACGCCATATCAGCAAGTTTAAATTGGTTCACTTGGAATTGAGAAATGGAACGACCGAATTGACTTCGCTCAGTAGAGTAACTGAGCGCTCGCTCGAAAGCCGCCTGAGCAATACCAACCGCCATAGCTCCAATGCCAATACGTCCACCATCTAACGTCATTAAAAATTGCTTAAATCCTTCCCCCTTTTTACCTAGCAAGTTTTCTTTCGGGACTTTTACATTTTCCAATACGAGCTCCGTTGTATTAGATGCATGTAACCCCATTTTTTCATAGTTATCTATTACCGTAAATCCTTCAGCATCGGTAGGTACAATATATGCACTAATTTCTTTTTTACCATCTTTTTGACCAGAAACAGCTGTTAACGAAACAAACTTAGCATAGCTCCCATTTGTGATGAAACATTTATTGCCGTTTATAACAACGTAATCCCCTTCTTCGACCGCCGTTGTTTGCGTTCCCCCCGCATCTGAACCGGCATTTGGTTCAGTTAGTCCAAAGGCTCCTAATGATTCCCCCGTACAAATTGGTACGAGATACTTTTCTTTTTGCTCCTTCGTGCCAAATAAATGAATAGGGGCTCCGCCTAACGAAATATGAGCAGAATAAGTAATTCCTGTTGATGCACAAGCTCGACTTAATTCTTCAACCACAATGGCAAAACTAATCGTGTCCGCTCCTGCTCCTCCATATTCTTCTGGGAACGGCAACCCCATCATACCGAGTTCTGCCAACTTTCGAAAAATTTCCTTTGGGAACGTTTTTGATCGATCACGCTCTAGTGCTCCAGGAGCCACTTCTTCTTCGGCAAATTCCCGAATCGTTCGTTTAATCATCTGCTGTTCTGTTGTTAAATCAAAATTCATCTCCATCCCCCTTACCGTGTTGAATACGCTTTCATTAACTATTATAATAGGGATGGATAAATTTTCTCAACATTTAAAACTTTATAAATATTTAGATATTATATTAAAATAGAATATAGAATGATTCCTACACCTAAAATACTGGCTATAGTAAAATATAACAATTTATACATTTTACCAAAAATTAACCATAAAACACAATTTCCAGTTAAAGTTATATAAAGGACAGCACCATGAGAATCATTCATTAATTGGGTAGCGTTAAGGGAGGTAAATAGGATGATCAACGCCAACGTAATAAGATGAAATTGGTAGTTGATTCCTTTTCTAAAATAATAAAAAACAAATGATCCCAAAATTACGACAAAAAATGTCAAAAACGTTGTTTGCAAAATGATAGACAATTCAGTAAAATAAATGACAAATAGGGAAATACCAAAAAGTATGAATGGAAATATATTTGGAATCGTTTTCTTCTTTTGCTTAGGAGGTTCGCTTCCTTCACGATAAAGGGCTAATAAATAATCACAATACGTTTCTGGTAGCATTCTGTTCTTTTTCCAAAATTCTATTTCCTTAATGATAATCTCTTTTCTCTTTTCGTTCATATTTTCACACCCTGTTGTTCAATTCGAGAAGAATGTAAAAAATCCTCTTTTTTCTGTGAAAATTTTGGAGAAAAAATGAAAAAAGTTTACTTTCAGAATAAAGGCATTCTGAAAGTAAACTCGTTCGTTCACCTATTCTAAAAAGTCTTTTAAACGTTTACTACGGCTTGGATGACGAAGCTTTCGTAAGGCTTTCGCTTCAATTTGACGAATACGTTCTCGCGTAACGCCAAATACTTTTCCAACTTCTTCAAGCGTCCGTGTGCGCCCATCATCAAGACCAAAACGGAGACGTAGAACGTTTTCTTCCCGATCAGTTAATGTATCTAAAACATCTTCTAGTTGTTCTTTTAACATCTCGTAAGCTGCATGCTCGGATGGTGAAGTGGCTTCTTGATCCTCGATAAAATCACCAAGGTGTGAATCGTCTTCTTCACCAATCGGTGTTTCTAAGGAAACCGGCTCTTGAGCAATTTTTAATATTTCGCGAACCTTTTCTGGAGTTAAATCCATCTCTTCCGCAATTTCTTCTGGGGAAGGTTCACGCCCTAAATCTTGTAACAGCTGACGTTGAACACGTATTAATTTGTTAATCGTCTCCACCATATGAACTGGAATACGAATGGTCCGTGCTTGGTCAGCAATAGCACGTGTAATCGCTTGGCGAATCCACCACGTAGCATACGTACTAAATTTATACCCTTTACGGTAATCGAATTTCTCTACGGCTTTGATTAGGCCCATGTTACCTTCTTGAATTAAGTCTAAGAACAGCATTCCGCGTCCCACGTATCGCTTTGCAATACTAACGACGAGACGTAAGTTCGCTTCAGCGAGTCGGCGTTTTGCTTCTTCATCACCTTGTTCTATGCGCTTTGCAAGCTCGATCTCTTCTTCAGCAGATAGCAAGGGAACGCGTCCGATTTCTTTTAAATACATGCGCACAGGATCGTTAATTTTCACCCCTGGTGGGACAGACAAATCGTTTAAATCAAATTCATCTTCATCTTTTTCTAAATCTTGAATGTTCGGATCATCATCGTCGCTGTCGTTTAAAACCTCGACACCTTGGTCAGTTAAATACTCATAAAATTCATCTAATTGATCAGAGTCTAAGTCAAAATGTCCTAGACGATCGGCGATTTCATCATAAGTTAAAACGCCGCGCTTTTTACCTAAATCAACTAATTGTTCTTTTACTTGCTCGATGGATAACTCAGTATCTACACCTTTGGAACGAGCTGATTTCTCAGCCATATGTCCCCCTCCTTCCAACATACACCGTTCATTATAGTGACTTTCGAAGTTCGATTATTTCCATTGCAATTTGAGCAGCTAATAGGTGATTCTTTTGTCGTTCCGCTTCTAATTTTTTCACTTCTTTTTCTTTTATTTTCATCATTTTTTGTTGTTTTATCACTTGGTACACATAATCTTGAAGTACTTGGTCATTATCTTCTTGCTCTACATCAATCATGGCAATTTCTGCGACAATTGCTCGAAGTCTTTCATCTCTTAAATAGTTAAGAAATTGACTAGAGTTCGGTTCATATCCTTCTTCATAATACGCCAGCAAATAGGTGAATATAATTTGATGCTCATCTATGTTGAACATTTGGCCAGCAAGTAAGTCCTTTACTTTATAAGCCACTTCCTCGCTTTTGAGCATATGAGCAATTAAGCGCCGTTCAGCCGTTTGATACGCTGGCAGCAGCTTTTGTTCCACAGCTATATAATTCGTCTTTGGCTTCCATGCTTGAGGATTCTTTTTCTTTTGTGCGTAAAATATTTGCCGTTGTTGCGATTTTAATGCCTCTAATGACAACGAAAACTCTTCAGCAAGTTGACGTAAGTACAGATCACGCTCAACCGCTCTAGGAAGCTTTGATATCTCCTTTAATAACTCTTCGATATACTGTAGGCGATCTCCTTCATTTTGAAGATTTTTGCCACGTCGATAAAAGAGAAATTTAAATGCCATGAACGTCATTGCCCCATCAATGACTTCATTTCGGAACTTTTCAGCGCCATATTTTTGAACATAGTCATCAGGGTCTAGGTCCATCGGCATTTGTGCAATTTTTACTTGGCAACCATGTTGTTGTAATAATTCAGCTGCTTTAAAAGCGGCATTCGTACCTGCATCGTCCGAATCGTAACAAATGATAACTTGATCTGTCATCCGTCGAAGGACTAATGCATGATGTTCCGTTAATGACGTTCCCATTACGGCTACACCGTTTGTAATTCCGGCACGATCCGCTGATATGACATCGGCAAAGCCTTCAAATAAAACAACCTGTTGAAATTTGCGAATAGAAGATCGTGCATGATGAAAATTATACAAAACTTTACTTTTATGAAAGATGATAGTTTCAGGGCTATTTAAATATTTTGGCTCATTACCATCAAGCGCTCTCCCCGAAAAAGCGATGGTCCTTCCTTTTTCATCAAAAATCGGAAACATGATTCGGTTGCGAAACCGATCAATAAATTCCCCATTGTTTCTTTGAACAAGAAGTCCGGCTTTTTCCATTAACGGTAAGGAATATCCTCTTCGTTTCAACAATTTGGCGACAAAATCCCAGTTTGGTAAAGACCACCCAATCTGAAATTTTTCAATACTCTCTAACGTAAAACCACGTTGCTTTAAGTATTCTAATGCTTCCTGACCTTCCTTTGTATTTATGAGCAAATGATGGTAAAATTTACGTAGAAGCTCATGCGCTTCAATCATTTGTTCATATTCTTTAGAGGTTTTCTGGCTCTTTTGTTCAACACCATGTTCAATATTAAGAGGGATGTTACTTTTTTGGGCTAATTTAATAACTGCTTCTTGAAAGCTAATCCCTTCATAGTCCATTAAAAAAGTAAAAACATTTCCTCCAGCCCCACAACCGAAACAATGGAAAATTTGTTTCTCGGGTGACACGGAAAAAGACGGAGTATTTTCACCATGAAAGGGACATAGCCCAAAATAATTTCTTCCTTGTTTTTTCAATTGGACATAGTCGCTAATGATATCAACAATGTCCACCGACTGGCGAATTTCATTAATTTTCTCTTCTGGTATTTTCGCCACGTAATGCACCACCAATATGATTGGTATTGTGATGAATCGAAAGCTTTTGTATTAATTGTAGAAATTGTCGGCAAAATGTTTGTAAATCTTCATACGAAAATTTTTTCGGACCTTTCCGAAACGTTCCACTTCGTCTTTCTTTTCCGTGAAGATAACGAAACTCAAGTGCTGTAGAGATATTTTCATTATCGTATGTGATTCCACGTGGAGTAATGACGTGTACCCCTTTCGGAAGAACGAGGGATAAAAGTCCTATATCATGGGAAACAAGTATATCGCCTTTTTTTATACGATTGGCGATATATAAATCAACAGCTTCTTTCCCACAGTCAACATGTACCCATTTTGCATTGTATTGCTCCTTGACTACGTGTGAATAGGAAGAAACAAGCACAACCTCAAACAAGAACGGTTTCGCCAAATCGACAATTTCCTTCTTGACCGGACAAGAATCAGCATCTACATAAATAGTAGGCAGTTCGCTTCTGATTGTATTTATTCTACATCACTCCAAATAATCCTGCCTTTTTTAGCGAACTTTCATCGAAAAATCCGACAAGAATTTTGTCGAATTTTTTTCATTAAAGAACCTTGACAATATCACAATAAATAGTTTATTCTTTTCAGTCAAGTTATAAACCTTACAAAGAAATTTTTATCACAATTTTTTATTATAATACACCTGTAACAATTTGACCATGTTTTTTTTCTAACTACTTCATGATATTAAGCAATAAAGCAAAATAGCACATCAAATAATAATGTGCTATTTTGCATGTTGAATTTCATTGATGATAATATTGGCCGTTTCTTCTACAGCTTTGTTGGTTACATCGATCACTTTACATCCAATTTTCTCAACAATTTTATCAAAGTAAGCCAATTCTTCATTTATTCGATTAATATTGGCGTAACTTGCTTGATCGTTTAGTCCTAATGATTTTAACCGCTCTTTACGAATAAAATTTAATTTTTCTGGATTAATTTTCAAGCCAAAACATTTTTCTTTAGGTATTTGAAATAGTTCTTCTGGTGGATCTACTTCAGGAACTAATGGGACGTTGGCTACTTTCAAACGTTTATGCGCTAAATATTGAGACAAAGGTGTTTTGGACGTTCGTGATACCCCGATTAAAACAATATCCGCCCACAAAAGTCCTCGTGGATCTCGGCCATCGTCATACTTCACCGCAAATTCAACCGCTTCCACTTTTTTAAAATAATCCTCATCAAGCTTACGAACAAGGCCGGGCTCATATAGTGGTTGTTTTCCGTAATGTTTTTCAAACTGATCCATCAAAGGGCCGATAATATCGAAAGCATAAATCCCTTCTTCTTCTGCTCGTTTTTTCATAAAGCTCCGTATCTCTGGCTTCACAAGCGTAAACGCAATTATTCCTTGGTTCAACTTAGCTAAAGAGATGACTTCTTCAATATGGGATTCATCTTCTACATAAGGGTATCTTTTTATTTCGGCGGATGCCCCGTTAAATTGACTGATAGCCGCCTTTGTTACAAGCTCCGCAGTTTCCCCAACAGAATCGGAGACTACATAAATCACTGGATCCGTCAAGTTTCTCACCCTCCTCTACCTGGCTCTTACTGATCAGAAGCAAGGGCCACAAAGGCTTTCGTTATATTGGTTTTTGTAATCCGTCCAATCACTTCAAAACCTTGCTCGGTTTCTTTCACAACAGGTAGAGCATCGATTTGTTTTTCAATTAACTTTTTGGCGACTTCAATTAATAAATCGTCCTTTTGGCACATCGTAATGTTTGGCATACGTGTCATGATAATATTGACAGGGATTGTCGTTAATTCCTGCTTCCCGATGCTGGCTCGTAACAAATCTTTCCGGGACAATACTCCGACAAGATGACTTTTGTCATCTACGACAAATAGCGTCCCAACATCCTCTAAAAACATCGTCACAATCGCGTCATAAACCGATACATTTTCATTTACGACAACCGGAATGGATTGGTAATCTTTTACATGGATTTTTTTTAGATTTTCCGTTAATAGCTGTGTGCCAGATTTTCCTGTATAAAAATAGCCAACACGTGGACGAGCGTCTAAATAACCAGCCATCGTTAAAATAGCTAAATCTGGCCGTAAAGTCGCCCGTGTCAAATTAAGCTTTTCAGCAATATGCTCACCTGTAATTGGACCGTTCTCTTTTACGATTTGCAAGATTTGTTCTTGCCGCTTATTTAGTTCGATTGTCCTCACCACCTGACTCACTACAAATGTGTTACACTTTATATAAATTATTATATACTATTCCAGTACAATTAGAAGAATTTTAAGTAGAAAAATGTATCGAGAAACCCCCCGATACATTTTTTATCCGATTGAAATTGTAAGAATGTGAGATTACTTTACCATAATCTCATTCACGTTGGCAAAAGATAATATGATGTGAGCAAGTTCGTTCATATGTGACAATCGATTGTTTTTAATTTTTTCATTTTGATCCATAACCATGGTATGCTCAAAATACGCTTCAATCGCTGGGCGTAATGATTTTAGTAACTCGTATTTTTCTTCCTCTGATGCGGTTTCTGAAAATGCTTTTCGAATATGTTCGAGTTCGTTATATAATGTATGTTCATGGCCGTTTTGGAATAACCCTGGGTCGATGGTAGTAACTTTTTCTGCTTTTTTCGCAATATTGACGACACGGCTTAAAGCTTCGATTACAGATTTAAAGTCGTCATCTTCTTTATGGTTTTGAAGGACACGTGCCCGATCAAAGAGCTGTGGAAGCGACGAAATTTGTCCCTTTAAAACACTTTCTACAATATCATAACGAATATTTTCTTCTTGCAATACATACTTTAGGCGCAATTTAAAGAACTGTATGATTTCTTCTTCTAATTCAAATGCCTCTTTAGAACCAATACCATCAACTATCACTTGTTGTACGGCTTCCGTTACTAGTTGTGGAAGAGGTATGCTCCATTGATGATGAAGCAACGTTTGAACGATTCCTAACGCCTGTCTTCTTAATGCATATGGATCTTGAGAACCGCTTGGTATCAAGTCGATAGCAAAGAAAGAGGCGATGGTGTCCAGCTTATCTGCAATCCCTACTACTGCACCGATCGAAGAAGCTGCCGGTACATCATCAGCCGAACGAGGTTGGTAATGCTCATTTACCGCACGAGCCACTCGTTCATCTTCGCCTAAAAGGAGGGCATATTTTTCTCCCATTATTCCTTGAAGTTCAGGGAACTCATAGACCATTTGAGTGACAAGGTCAAATTTACTAATTTGTGCCGCTCGGTCAACTAGTGATTGTTCTTCCTTCGTAAATTGAAGTAGTTCGGCTAATTGATTAGAAAGCTTACGAACACGTTCTACTTTTTCACTTAAAGTACCAATTTCTTCATGATAAACAATAGATTTTAGTTTTGCTAACGCTTGGTCGATTGATAGTTTTTGGTCTTCTTGATAGAAGAAGTCCGCATCCGCTAAACGAGCTCGTAATACTTTTTCGTTTCCTTTCGCAACCGTTTCTAAATAACGGTCATCACCGTTACGCACTGTCACGAAATACGGTAAAAGGTTTCCTTCTGCATTTTTAACAGGGAAATAGCGTTGATGCTCTTTCATTGTTGTAATTAATACTTCTTCCGGAATCGCTAAAAATTTCTCTTGGAACGTTCCAAATAAAGCTGTTGGGTACTCCACTAAGTTGTTCACTTCTTCTAATAATTCTTCGTCGATCGGAATTTGCCATTGCTGCTTTTCTTCTAATGCTTGAATTTGGTTAAGAATCATCTCTTTTCTTTCTTTTGGATTTGCAATTACGTATTGTTCTTTTAAAGCGTCCTCATATTCTGCTGGTCGTTCAATGGATCGTTGGCTACCTAAAAACCGATGTCCGTACGTTAAACGATCAGTTGAAACATTCGCGACAGAGAAAGGAATGATCTCTTCTCCGAAAAGAGCTAACAACCATTTGATTGGACGAATATATCGAAGTTCTTGATTCGCCCATCTCATATTTTTAGGGAACGATAGACTTCTTACAACGTGTGCTAGCTCGGGTAAAATTGACATGGTGCTTTTTCCTTTAATAAATTTGTTGACAAAGCAATATTCGACGCCGTTCACTTCTTTAAAATAAATATCATTAACATCTACACCCTGCCCCCGACTAAATCCTAGAGCCGCTTTCGTCCATTCACCGTTTTCATCGATGGCGATTTTTTTTGCTGGACCTCTCGCTTCTTCATGAATATCTTCTTGTGACTCAGCCACATCTTTTACATAAACCGCTAACCGTCTTGGAGTAGAAAAAAGGCGAACTTCACCAAACGTAATTTTTTGGTCTTGGAAAAATTGCTTAATTTTTTCACCTAATTGATTCATGGACGGTGTTATAACATTTGCCGGCATTTCTTCCAGACCAATTTCTAGGAGAAAATCACGCTTACTCATTTTGCATTGTCCTCCTTTTGTTGTTTCAAAATCGGAAATCCTAGCTTTTCTCGCTCTTGATAGAATGTTTTCGCTACTTGTCGAGCAAGGTTCCGCATTCGACCGATATAACCTGTTCGCTCAGTTACGGAAATAGCCCCTTTCGCATCAAGCAAATTAAAAACGTGTGAACATTTTAAGACGTAATCATACGCTGGATGCACAAGTCCTTCTTCCATTTGTTTCTTTGCTTCCGCTTCAAATGTGTTAAATAAATCGAAAAGCATGTCCGTATTCGACGTTTCAAACGTATATTTGGAGTGTTCATATTCTGGTTGATAAAAAATATCACGTACGGTAAAACCGTTTGTCCATTCTAAATCAAATACATTTTCTTTATTTTGGATATAGGAAGCTAACCGTTCAATTCCGTATGTGATTTCCACTGAAACTGGTTTACATTCAAGTCCCCCGACTTGTTGGAAATACGTAAATTGAGTGATTTCCATTCCGTCTAACCATACTTCCCAACCAAGTCCCGCACAACCAAGGGATGGATTTTCCCAGTTATCTTCTACAAAACGAATATCATGTTTTAACGGATCGATTCCTAAAGCGCGTAATGAATCTAAATAAATTTCTTGAATGTTATCAGGAGATGGTTTCATAATAACTTGGAATTGGTGATGTTGGTATAGTCGGTTCGGATTTTCTCCGTACCTTCCGTCAGCAGGACGACGCGAAGGCTCTACGTATGCCACATTCCATGGTTCAGGGCCGATGGCTCGCAAAAAGGTGTACGGGCTCATCGTACCCGCCCCTTTTTCTACATCGTATGCTTGCATTAAAATACATCCTTGATCGGACCAATGCTTCTGTAAAGTTAAAATCATGTCTTGAATGTTCATCGTAACACCTCCATGAATTATTCAACTAAAAAACTCCCGTCTCTATGCTTACGCATAGGGACGAGAGTTAACCCGCGGTTCCACCCTATTTGCTGTTCTCAAAACAAGAACAGCCACCTTTACTACCGCTCTTTTGAGAAAGAACGGGTATCGTTGCTCCAGACTGCCTTCCTTAACACTCTATACCCTAGCTCGCACCATCCTAGGTTCGCTTTTATAGAGGACGTTAAGTACTCCTTTCCTTCATAGCAACATCTTTATGTAGTTATTGCTACTGACAATAATAATCGGTTTTAAGAAAAAGTGCAACTACCAATGAGCTGAACTATGAAAGTCCTTCAAGTTTCGAAAGCTGTTGTAAAAACTTTTTCGATTTTAGTTGAATTCCTGAATATTCCTCGTAATACGCATCGATAAGGGAGCGCAGTTGTTGCTTCGTTTCTTTTTTCACCGATATAGTGCCGAGTCGCGATAAGTCTAAATAATAAAAGAGGCGAAATAATTTGACGGCAACAGGCGATACGGAAAGGTGGTATGAGTCTTTCGGTGCACATGTAGAACATAAAATGCCATTTTCCCGTAAAGAAAAAACAAAAGAACCTTCTTTTTTTCCACAAGATACACACGAATGAACGTGAGGATACAATCCTAATACTTCTAACATTTTTACTTCGAAAATGTTTGTCAGTATCTCTGGGTCATGTCCCTCATTGATGTAATGTATGGTTTGATACAGCAATTCAAATAAAAAGGGGTTCGGCTTTTTCTCTTCGACGCTTCGATCGAGAAGCTCTAGTATGTACGCTACGTATGCTGTTAAAACGATGTCTTCTCGTATCGAGCGCATTGAGGAAATCGTTTCACCTTGATATAACGTATGCAGTCCTCTGCTTTTTTGAATGAGAAAATATCCGTAAGTCATAGGTAACGCCAGGGCAGCGAAACGATTGCTCGGCTTTTTCGCCCCCCTGGCCATCACCCCAATTTTTCCTTTCTCTCTCGTAAAAACCGTTAAAATTTTATTAGACTCACCATAATCTCTTGACTTAATAACGATTCCTTCCACTTTTTCAAACACGTAATGCCACCCTCTCGAGATTGGCCTATTAGGGATTGATCCTTTACTACTTTAAAGTAGCGCGGGACTGTCCCTTAATCAATTAAAGAGGGAAATCAACTTCTGCTAGTTCATCTTCCGTTGGATTCGGTTCTTTCTTTTTTTCCTTCTCTAGTTCTTTAAAGAGAAGGTAAGTTTGGATATCTCCAGTTTTTGTGAATACATTCCAGGTGAATTCTAACATAGAAACCCCACCTTTCCGTTTTGAAACTAGCATGCACTTCCCATTAATGCGGTGTTATCGTTAGCATTGCCCGATGCAAATCATTCATTCAACGTAATTTTTTCTAATATTAGAAAAAACGTCTCACCAAATTAATATTCGTCTTCTCTAAATCCGAAATCACGTAGCTGAGACAGTTTATTTCGCCAATCTTTTTGTACTTTCACCCAAAGCTCCAAAAACACTTTCGAACCGAGTAAATTTTCAATATCTACACGCGCTCTTTTTCCAATTTCTTTCAACATCTTTCCTTGTTTACCAATAATGATACCTTTTTGGGAATCTCTTTCAACAACGATGGTGGCCATTACATGAACAACATCATTCTCTTTTCTCTCCATTTTGTCAATGACCACCGCAATTGAGTGCGGTACTTCTTCTCGAGTTAGGTGAAGTGCCTTTTCGCGAATTAATTCAGAAACGATAAACCGCTCCGGATGGTCTGTTACTTGATCGGCGGGATAATATTGAGGCCCTTCTGGTAAATAGTTCGTAATTAGTTCGAGCAATCTTTCAACATTGTTTCCTTCTAATGCTGAAATAGGAACAATTTCGTCGAAATCAAAACGCGAACGATACTCGTCAATAAGCGGTAATAATTCGTCAGGGTGTATTTGGTCAATTTTATTGATGACGAGAAAAACCGGTGTATTGACTTCCTTAAGTTTTTCGATAATAAACTCATCGCCGCGACCAAAGCCTTCTTGGGCATTTACCATAAATAATACTAAATCCACTTCTTTTAACGTATTTTGGGCCACTTTTATCATGAAATCGCCAAGTTTATGCTTCGGTTTATGAATACCTGGTGTATCAATAAAAATGAATTGTGCTTTATCCGTTGTATAAACCCCTTGTACTTTGTTACGGGTCGTTTGCGGTTTGTCGCTCATAATAGCAATCTTCTGCCCAATGACTCGATTTAAAAAGGTTGATTTACCAACATTTGGGCGACCAATAATAGAAATAAAGCCAGATTTATAATTCTCGTTTCCTAAATTATTCATGTAAATCCTCCGGAGAAAATGCCCCTGGTAATAATTCTTCTACCGTCATCTCTTGTACGTCGCCCTTTAAGTTGGTAAGAATGACTTTCATTTTTGGTGGACATAGCTCAGAAATTACTTGACGACAAGCTCCACACGGAGGTACGGGACGATTCGTATCTGCGACAACAGCCATCGCCGTAAAGTTTCGGACACCTTCCGAATATGCGGTAAATAATGCTGTTCGTTCGGCACAGTTACATAAGCTATAGGCAGCATTCTCAATGTTGCATCCATGATACAATTTTCCATCTTCTGTTAACAATGCTGCTCCTACTTGAAACTTCGAGTACGGTGCATATGCTTTTTCTCTAGCTTTTTTTGCTTCTTCAATTAATTGTTCTATTTTCACATCCATGCTCTCCTTTGCCAATTTCCCATTTGATGTAAATTCCTTTTGTAATTATTGAAAAGTGTTTGGTGACAACATTTTATATGAATTTAGAACCGTTTTCAAATATGAGTGTAAAAAAACTCGGCCTAGGCCGAGTTTAAGTCTTCCCGTTTGCAAATTTATAGTCCCCATTTACTCAACAATTTAGGCAGAATAATAATTAGACCGATGATTACTGTCATTATCGCGTACACAAATACTGCACCAGCTGCAATATCTTTCGCCATTTTAGCGAGCGGATGGTATTCTCCAGTAACTAAGTCAACGGTTCGCTCGATGGCAGTATTCATCATCTCCAAGGCTAGCATTCCAAAGATTGAAAAAATAATTAACGCCCATTCGATTGCTGACAAAGGTAGAAACAAGCTAACGATGACAACGAAAAAGGCGATGAAAACATGAATACGAAAATTTTGTTCTTTTTCCCATGTGAGTTTGATGCCATTGACTGCAAACGAAAAAGAACGGATAAACCGAGACCATCCTTTATCTTTCAAGTCCAAACTCCCCTAAAAGATCTTTTTGTCTCGAAAACATCACTTTTTCTTCTTCTTCCGTCATATGATCGTATCCGAGCAAATGCAAAAAGCCGTGTAAAGCCAAAAACCCTAACTCTCGTTTAAACGAGTGACCATACTCGTTTGCCTGCTCACGCGCTTTCGGTACCGAAATAATGATATCTCCTAGTACCCTTGGCATATCCAAGCCGATAATTTCCGTTTCCCCTTCTCCAAGTTCTTCTAAGGCAAAGGAAATGACGTCGGTTGGGCGATCTTTCCCGCGATAATCACGATTGATTTCTTGAATTCGTTCGTTGGTTACAAACGTTACAGAAACCTCACTACCTCCTTGTACCTCTTCTTTTTCAGCCGCAAAATTCAATAAGTTTTCAATGAGTTCTAATTCTTCTTCGGATAGCTCATTTGTTTCATCAATCATATCAATTTCTAATCTCATTTTTCTTCACCTTCTGTTTGTTTTTGGACGTCTGGATATTCGATTCTCGAATGGAAAATACCATTTAACGTTTCACAAAGTGTCTTTTTCACCACTTCCAACTCTTTTAACGTTATATCACATTCATTAAATTGTCCATCCTGTAATCGATCTTGTACAATATTTTGAACAATTTGTTTAATTTGTTCTGGCGTTGGATGATTTAATGAACGAACAGCGGCTTCCACACTATCAGCTATACTAACAACAGCCGCTTCTTTTGATTGGGGTTTAGGTCCTGGATAGCGATACGCCTGTTCGTCGACATCTTCTCCTAATTCCTTCGCCTTGTGATAAAAATATTTCAACAATGTCGTTCCATGATGTTGCTCGGCTATATCAACAATTTCTTTCGGCATTTTATGTTTCCGTAGCACTTTTGCCCCGTCAACGGCATGAGCAATGATAATTTCTTTACTTGTCTCCGGTGACAACCGATCGTGGGGATTTGAGCGATTCATTTGATTTTCAATGAAAAAGTGAGGGCGCTTCGTTTTACCTATGTCGTGATAATAGCATCCAACTCTTGCTAACAAGCCGTTTGCCCCAATCGCCTCACAAGCCGACTCCGCTAAATTTGCCACCATGACACTATGGTGATACGTCCCAGGAGCCTCGGTTAATATTTTCTTTAACAAGGGATGGTTCGGATTCGACAATTCAATGAGACGAATCGTTGATAATATTCCAAACCCCGCTTCAAAAAACGGCAATAACCCAATTGTTAAAATAGCGGACATCACTCCAGAGGTAAAAGCAAAGACAATATAATTCATATAATCTTCGTTTGTTAGTTGACCGTTTGCTAACAAAATGAGCGAAAAAATGAGTAGAACATTGACGAAAGAAACGAAAAACCCAGCCTGTAAGATGTTCGAGCGATGATTCGTTTTCGATAAAAATAAAATTCCTGCAAGACCGCTAAACAATATATACACAGCTATTTCTACATGAATGATACCGTTGAGCGCATCATGAAAAACGATGCTACCACACGCTGCCAAGATGATCGTCATCATGATGGCTAGCCGTTCATTAAGCATTATTCGCACTAGCATCGGCGCCATCGCTGCTGGATAAATATAACCAATATTAGTGATTTCAAACACTTCCATCAAACCGACAATTTTCATTAAAATGATCGACGTAATAAAAATAATACTGAGTAAAATTAAATAGGTTTGTTTTTTTTCCTCTTGTAACGGAAGAGATTTAAAGTGATAGTAAAGAGCGCCGATGATGATCAAAACAAAAATAGCTAATCCAAAGAAAGGCTTTTTGGACATGTTGTTATTTAATAGCCCAAGAAGTTGCAATTGTCGATATTTTTCCCGATCGATTAAGTGACCTTCGAGTACAATCACTTGTCCCTCTAATATTTTTACCGGTTCTACATTCTCCATTGCAACTTTTTTGCGCTTGTCAGTTAATTCTTCATCAAAAATTTCATTGGCAACAATTGCATATGAACCCAATTCAATCGCCGCTCTTTTTAACGACTCTTCTAACGGATATTTACTTATTTTTTCCTCGATTTCTTTCTTTTTTTCCTCGACTTCCTCATCGCGGATACGATCTTGCATTATCATCTCTACTTGCTTCTCGACAATCGTTTTTACACGTGTGAATTCCGTATCATTAGCTAATAGTAATGTTTTAAACATTTGATCCGAAAGCGATAACGTAACATCTTCAGAAACGTTCGCAGTTAATTTGGATTTTAATAAGGACAATTGTGTATCTATTGAAGGTTCTTCTTGTTTTATATCGTCAACCTCTTCCCCTTCAGCTGGAGGTTGTGGAGATTTGGCTTCCAATTTCGTTTCTTGAATAAAATCAAATATAGACGTTAGTAAGGATAATCGGTTTTTTCCAATTTCTTCTTTATACACATAAACATCTTCAACTTCTTCTGCTGCTTTAAGCCGCTCTTCTTCCGTTTTGGCTTCATCTTGTATCGTTATCGGTGAACGGATCGTATGTTCCGCAATAGAAAATAGTTCAATATCATACGTTTCAGGCTTCACATGATTATACAACACTCCGTATAGTACAACGGCCAGAAGAAAAAAAATCAGTAGGGTAAATACTTTATAGCTCAACATCGACCTTATTTTTTGAATAAGATGTTGCATAAAAGAAGACCTCTCCTATACCCCCTCAATTATTGAGGGAATTTTCAATATTTCATAACTATGTAAAATGATAACAGTTTTTCTTAAAAAATTCATCATGATTAACCGACTAGAAATTAACTTACGGTGAAAAAAGATGAACACTAGGTTATTCCCTAGTGTTCATTAGTCTTTTTCTTGTTTTTCATTATATGCTTGAATAATTTTAGCGACAAGCGGATGACGAACAACATCGCCTTGTTCTAAATAAACGAAAGAAATTCCAGAAACGTCATTTAATGTTTTTTCCGCCGCGATTAAGCCTGATTGAACACCACGTGGTAAGTCCACTTGCGTTTGATCTCCCGTGATGACCATTTTAGAGCCAAACCCTAAGCGGGTAAGGAACATTTTCATTTGGGCCGTTGTTGTATTTTGTGCTTCATCTAAAATAACAAATGCATCTTCAAGCGTTCGACCACGCATATAAGCGAGAGGAGCAATTTCAATCGTCCCGCGATCAATCAATCGAACGGTTTGCTCAACTCCTAACACATCATGTAATGCATCGTACAATGGACGTAAATAAGGGTCTACTTTTTCTTTTAAATCCCCTGGAAGAAATCCTAAGCTCTCCCCTGCTTCTACAGCAGGTCGAGTAAGAATTATTTTTTTAACCATCCCTTTTTTTAACGCATCTACTGCCATAACAACAGCTAAATATGTTTTCCCAGTACCTGCAGGGCCAATTCCAAAAACTAAGTCATGTTTACGAATCGCTTGAATGTACTGGCGTTGACCTAGCGTTTTGACACGTATACTTTTGCCTTTAACGCTTTTTGCAATTTCTTCCTCGAATAGCTCGCCAAAATATTCTAATGTACCCCTTTTTCCCATCTCTAGGGCATAAATAACATCACGGGTACTAATGGAAATGCCTTTTCGAATCACGGTTAAAAGCTGTTGAATCACATCATAAATAATATGAACATCTTGCTCATTTCCGATTATGTCGACCGTTTCTCCACGAGTAACAATCGAAACCGGAAACGATTGCTCCATCAGTTTGAGATGAGTATCGGAAATACCGAATAAACTCATCGCTTCATTTGGATTGTCTAGATGAATCGTTTGAGTATAGCGTGTTTCTGTCATTCCACATCTCCTTGAATTATTGGTTGAGCTTCTGCGATGTTTTCTATCACTTGGAAATATATTGATACCTTTACTTTACCATTCTCTATACGTTGTTGCAAAACTTTTTCCCCTTTAATTCGGGCCCCTTCAGGCAACGTTTTTATTAAATTGTCGCGTCCGATGGCAATTGCGGCTTCGAGCGCTTCTTCCTTTGAATACGTACGTTCCACTTCTTCTGTTTCCCACACTACTTCCTTTGAATACGAGATTGGTAATTTCCATCCGAGAAAATGGAGAGGGTATTGATTCGTCTCTTTTTGAACATTCGTAAATTCAGGGGATTCGAATCCCCATATAGGAATTGAAAAACTTCCGAAAGAAAGACGATGTGTCTTATGGGAGTTTCCGGTCATAACGGTAAATTGTGATGTTAAAGGAAGTTCTACATCAGTCTTGTACCATGTTTCTGCCCAAACTTCTCCCTTTGCAGGAACAACCTTAGAAAATTCACCCTTACCGATGACACCTTGAACTAAAATTTGGCCTTTTGCCACATACTCATGAACCGACACTAATGGTTGTCCGTTTTCAATAAACAACTGGACAATTACACCGTTTTTTTTGGCAATCAAGTTTTGAGGACCTATATATTCAACTGGTGGTGGTGTATTTTTTTCTACGACTTCAAAATGGTAGGTTGTCCCTTTTAATTGCACACCAATCCATGTGACTTCTTTCAATTCATTCGTCAATTTGCGCTGAATTGTTTGGACATCATCGATGTAAAATCGAAGTTTTCCTTTTGTAATTCCCATTTCTTTTAACTGTTTTTCAATTTTATGTTCTAATTCTGGAGATGCCCCTTTTATTTCAATTCCCCATACCATATTGGATAAAAGAAACACCGCCCCTAAAAACAAAATGATGCCGACGAAAAAGCCGCTGTTCTTCATGACACGTTTCCATAAAAACGGCATCCCTACTCCTCGTAAAAAGGACAAACGAATCGGTTCTTTTCGAACATAACGCCGCAGTTTATGTATATCTTTGAGCATCACATAAAAAGTGATGGTATCGGTGCCTTGACGTTTAATATTCCATAATGCGATTTGAGCATTCATTAACCGATTCACAAACCGCTCTACCCCCACTCCGCGCGCTCTGACTAACACGGTCCCTTGAAAAAAGGTCACCCATTGATTTTTCATTGCCTATAGCCCCCTTACTCATCCAAATAAATCACTTGATCAATATTCCCTTCAAGCAATATTTCTTCCGGTAAAATCGTTTTAATGACGAAGGAGTGCCCTTTTATAAGCAGTTGTCCTTGTTTTAACAACAAGCGGAGTTCTTTATCTGAAAAGGATAAAAGTCCTTTATGATTTTCAATATAAATGTGAATTTTTCCAATCATCGTAATGCGGGGTAAGTCCATTAAAATGTCATTCGGAAGGTCCATTTGCTGGGAAAACCAACGTTTCATTGTTTGTCGAAAGTTCCGGATCATGAAAGAACCCCCTTTCATCTCATATGTATGAATCACTAGAGCATTTCAGCACCACGTAATAAAAAAAACCTGCCCAGGATGGACAGGTTTTTATCTTCGATAAGGACGTTTGGCACGAGGAGGCCCTAATATTTCCGACATGATTACCCCGCGGATAAAATCGTCTTGATGAGCTGGAAGGAGCTCCTTCGTTTCTAATGTTGATTCGTTTGTTTTTCGATTTTTTAGCTTCGTTTTTCGAACTGGTTCCTCTACCATTTCTCGATATTTATATACATCCGGTTGCACGGACGAGCTGGTATGTGCCCTTACTTTTTCACCGGAAGGCAATGGTGCTTCAACTTTTTTCATGGAAGGTTTCGGCTCCGCTTGTTGAACAGGTTGGGTACGTTGATGTTTTCGTGGACGTTCTTCCTTTTCCTCACTCTTTTTATTAAAAAACAAACTGATAACCGCAGCGATAATGGCCAATAGTAAAGATTCCATTTAATTCATCCCCTTTCTAAGGGACTTATTACTCTTTTTCGTGTTGGTTATTGTCTTTCTTTTCACCCGTCATTTTTCCAATAGCATCTCTCATATCCGTATCAGCGATAATGTTTTTAATATTCATGTAGTCCATGACACCAATGTTTCCAGAACGGAGAGCTTCCGCCATAGCTAGTGGAACTTCCGCTTCTGCTTCGACTACTTTGGCTCTCATTTCTTGAACTTTTGCTTTCATCTCTTGCTCTTTCGCCACAGCCATCGCCCGACGCTCTTCCGCTTTCGCTTGGGCAATATTCTTGTCAGCTTCCGCTTGTTCTGTTTGTAATTCTGCACCAATATTTTTACCGATGTCCACATCCGCGATATCGATCGATAAAATCTCGAAAGCTGTACCGGCATCTAACCCTTTTGTTAACACCGTTTGGGAAATAAGATCAGGATTTTCAAGTACTTTTTTATGGTTATCTGAAGAACCAATCGTTGAGACGATTCCTTCACCGACACGCGCAATGACAGTGTCTTCACCGGCACCACCGACTAACCGGTCGATGTTGGCTCGAACCGTAATGCGCGCCTTCGCTTTTACTTCAATTCCATCCATCGCTACCCCGGCAATAAATGGCGTTTCAATAACCTTTGGATTAACGCTCATTTGTACCGCCTCTAGCACGTCACGACCAGCTAAATCGATAGCCGCACAACGTTCAAACGTTAACTCAATATTCGCACGTTGCGCCGCAATTAACGCATTAACTACACGGTCAACGTTACCACCAGCTAAATAGTGGCTTTCTAATTGGTTAATCGTTACGTTCAATCCAGCTTTTGATGCTTTAATTAATGGGTTAATCACCCGACTAGGAATAACTCGACGAAGCCTCATACCTATGAGGGTAAAAATACTAATGCGAACCCCAGCAGCTAAGGCGGAGATCCACAGCATGACTGGTACAAAAGAAAGTAGTAATCCTAAAAAGATTAAGCCAAGAACAATGGCAACAATGAGAAAAATAGTACCACTTTCTAACATCTTTTTTCCTCCTTTATCCGTTTTTCTGTTCTTGTTCTTCCACCCGGCGCACCACCACACGGGAACCTTCAACTTTTACAATTTTCACCTGTTGTTGGGCACCGATGTATCCACCTTCTGTTACGACATCTAACCGTTCATCATTAACAACAATCGTTCCTGCTGGCCGTAATGGAGTTAATGTGAGTCCAACTTTTCCTAACAAGTCTATTCGGTTTACATTTGACACGTATCCTAATTCTGTGTTCGTTGAATCCTTTAAAATGATTTTAGAGAAGAACCGAACTTTCCGGCCGAACACTTTCACCATCACCACCATCGTCACGATACTTAACACAATGGCAATTAACAATGAAATGCCCATTTGTATAATGCTACCTCCAGAAAGCAGGATACTAACAAGGATGGATATTAACCCCAGTGTTCCGGCCACGCCGCCTGGTAGGAAAAACTCGGCAATAATAAGTCCCACACCAATTATAAACAATATTAGTACTTCATATCCAGCTAAACCTGCAACTACATGCCCATAGAAAAAGAGCAATAACGAAGTAAGACCCATAAATCCAGGGACACCGAACCCTGGCGAATAAAGTTCTAATACTAAACCTAAACTACCGATTGTCAGTAATATCGGAACAATGATTGGGTGGGTAATGAAACGCGCCAGCTTTTCAGCAAATGATTCTTCCACAGTTTGAACGGTCGCTTTTTCCAATCCTAATTCACGAAGCAAGTCATCAAAATGTTGGACCGTTCCTTCTGAATATCCAACTTTCAATGCTTGATCTGCTGTTAACGTGAGTAATTCTCCTTTTTCTACACCTAATTCCGGTAGTTCGATTGATTCATCCGCCATAGCTAACGCATAAATCGGATCCCTACCGCTTCGCTCAGCCGCCCCTTCCATTGCCGCAAGCCAGTAGCTTACCGCTTTTTTATCAGCGGTGTTTCCAGATTGGTCTATTATCGCTGCCGATCCCATGGTTCCGTTTGGCACCATATATATTTCATCCGCATGCAAGGAAATAAATGCCCCAGCGGATAAAGCTTTTGGATTGACAAAGGCCACAGTTTTCACATCCGTATTAGCAATGAGCTGTCCAATTTCTCCGGCGGCGTCTACCACTCCACCAGGCGTATTAATATCAAAGATGATGACTTTTGCACCATCTTTTTCTGCTGTTTCAATCGCCCGCTTTAAAAATGCGAACAATCCTTTTTCTACTTCTCTTTCTACAGGGACAACATAAACGAGGTCGTTCTTCGCTTTTCCAATTTGGAAAGTAAAAAACAAAGATGGAATGATGATGAAACATAATAAGCTCCAATACATGATTTTCTTCATTTCATTTCCCCCCTTTCGTTTCCTCTCTAATTATGTACGAATGGTGATTAAAAAAGTTTCAAAGTAGAGTAGAAAACTGATTTCAAAAGGGACAGCTTCTGCTGTCTCTTTCTACTTTCAGTTTCCCCTCATCAAACCGTACGTGAGGTTTTCCCTCATACGGCTTTCCGATGTTCTTCTTCCTTTGGCATTCGTACCAGCTAATTTGCCAATTTTACTAACTTAAATTTTGTTAAATCAATAACCTCTTTCATCCTCGCATGTTTCTTTCTTTTGTTTCGCTTCTTGTTGTGAAACAAGGTTAGTCGTTCAATCACGTACCAGTCTATTTTATTGAGCCATTTCTTCGACATTGGGGATATTTGATAGTAGTTCTTGAATCCCCTTAATTTCCTATTTAATCCTTCTAACAGTTCGTCCAACGTGAGAAACAACTTTTTCCGTGGAGATGTATGTTCTTTTATTTTGGCTCTCATGGTTTTCATGGCTTTCTTACTTGGAATGTGTGACATGACGTATATCTTGGAACCACCCTTGTTGTATACCGGGAATTTTCT